>NZ_PDYS01000013.1:0-83329 GCF_002743155.1 Sporosarcina sp. P1 | reverse complement strand
GTCTCTATAGAGCGGATCCTGCGTGAGATAGAGCGGATATCGTGTATCATAGAGCGGTTGTGGACTGCAATAGAGCTTTCGGGCGTCTCTATAGAGCGGATCCTGCGTGAGATAGAGCGTTTCCGGACTGCAATAGAGCGAATCTCGAGATGAATAGAGCGCTTAAATAGATTAGTGAGCCTTTAAGAAAAAATATCATTACTAAAAACACTTTTCACCCATATCCCCGCGTTAAAAGCGTCAACTGATCCGTCACTCCACGCAACATGAAACTATGCGACTACTTTTCAGTTGTTTATGTAAAATCTAGTAAAGTCCTGTATAATTAACACAAAAAGGAGTCTACTAGATTTGAAATCCATGACAAAACTCATTACAACAGCTGTCATCGTCTTTCTGATCACCTTCACGATGACACTATCAACTGATGCCGCTACTTGGCCAGATCATTCACCTGATCAAAATCCGGACAAGCAGTGGACTATCACGTTCAATAAACCCGTAAATATAAACACGATCAACGAGAATTCGGTTTATATCAAGGATTCCAAAGAATTAACGCTGGACAATGCAATAACATACTCAGACTCCGACAAGAAAGTACATATCGCACCGCCAGCAGGAAATTATCGTAGTGGCGAAACTTACACATTACATATTACGCAAGCTGTGCATAATACAGATGGCAAACCATTAAAAGCAACGGTTACTAAAACGTTTTCCATTAAAGCGGGAATCACATATGACTTGGCGAATGTACAAGCCAATGGCACGACCACTATAGTGGAAAGGTTTCCAAGTTTTGAAGCAGCGGCAAGCCTTATGAATAGCAATCAAGTCGTGCTGTTACAAAACAACATCATCCATATGCCTAAAGGGCTGATCTCGACCGTAGCTTACGGCGGCAGTTCATTGACGATTTTGTATGCCGATAAAGACTTAAAACGTCAGGAAACTTATGTTCCAGCAGACACGGAACTTGTGTATGTTGACTCGACAGCCACTTCTGTAAAAGTCGAGCTGGCGGGAAGAAACTTCTATATCAAGCCACAAAACGCAACGATGCTACCGAGTCAAACCGTATCGGATCGCACACACTACAAAGTATTAAGAGATTCGCTTTACCACTTGATTTACTCGCATAGGACAAAGACATTCGCTTCGTATGAAATGGGTGCTGCACCGCGCTTCATGCAGGAAGGGGTAAAGTATTATAGTACGGACGGCAGTCATTTTCATAATGAAACAGGGGCTTTGATTGGCACGGCTCATCAATACTTCCAGTACTTGCCGATGCGCAGCATGACGCGCTATACAGCTGAAGAGTTGGATACGTATATTATGAATCAGCTAAGCATTCTTGAGACTAACAATCCTAATTCCTCAACTTATAAAGATTCTACGACAAGAAGTAAGTTGATTGGGTTAGGGGCGGAGTTGAAACGTATTGAGCGAGAAAGTCATGTGAATGCGATGCATATTCTAGCGTTAGCCCAACATGAAAGTCAGTACGGTCTAAGTAAGCGCGCGTTGGACAATAATAACTTATTCGGTTTGTATGTGACAGATGATAATCCATCTAATCAAAAATTTGATTCAGTCAGTAAGAATATTCAAGAGCTAGTCGATGCTTTCTTGAATAAAAACTATCTACCACCAGGTGCTATGTATGCAAACGGTACGAACTTCGGAAATAAAGCTATTGGCATGAACGTCAAATACGCTTCCGATCCGTACTGGGGATCAAAAATCGCAGGTCATTTGTATCGAATGGATCGTTTGATGGGCGGGAAAGAAATGGCGAACCAGCTGAAAATTGGATTGACGAATCCGCCCAGTTTGAATGTACGTCCTACACCTTCATCAGCTCCGGGCACGCCGATCATTTATACATATCACAAGATGGGCATGCCGCTCATTATTTTGGATGATCAACTACCTGAAGCACCATGGATTAAAATTCGTTCAGATAAGGCTCCATATGACACAGTATACGTGCATGGCGATTTAGTAGATCTGTTGGAATGGCAATGAACACTGAAACACCCCCTTACCTAAATTGTCGGTAAGGGGGTAGTTTTATTCAATCACGACTGAAAAATTCTTTCGTCAAGTCACCATTAATCCCAATGGCTGCGGCGCTTCCGGTTCCTGCGGCGACTAGAAGCTGTGAAGGCACAATATGTGAAACGTCTCCCGCTGCGTAGACATTCCAAACGGTTGTCCGTCCGTATTCATCGGTCATAATCCCACCGTATTTATTTCGCTCACAACCTAAATCTTGAGCGAAATGATTGGGATGACTCCAAAGAGGAGAGGCAAATCCGCCTGCGCGGTCTATCAATGTACCGTCCTCAAGCCGTACTCTATGCAGTTGGCCGTCCTCGCCTTCAAGTCCTGAAATGATATCATCGACAATTTGTATCCCTTTCGCATTCAACTTCTTTTGTTCCTCTACCGTCAGCTGACCTTCTCCACCGGTAAATACAATTAGATCTCGGCTCCATGTATAAACTTCAGTCGCCAATTTAAACACATTTTTATCAGCAAATACAGCCAATGAACGATCTCGTAATTCCCAGCCATCGCAATACGGACAACTGAAAATGGATGTACCGTAAAAGCGCTCAATACTTGGTACGTTAGGCTGTTCATCACGTAAACCGACAGCAAGAAGTACTTTTTGCGTGCGGAACATCCTACCGTCTGCTGTCATTAATTCATAATGCGATTTATCCAAACGTTCGACTGAAACAATTTTTTGATGATGAAATGCCACAGACGGATACTGGGTCAATTCCTCCCGTCCCATCTGTCGTAATACTGAAGGTTGCATACCGTCACGTGTTAAAAATCCATGAGATGCCCGGGAAACACGGTTTCTAGCCTGATCGTCATCAAAAACAATAATATTTCGTCTTGCCCTCCCAAGTACTAAAGCCGCACTTAATCCAGCGGGTCCGCCACCAATGATTGCACATTCATAGATCATTCCAATTTTCATCCCTTTTCACTGCATTTTAGTTATAGGACTTCCCATGAAACACTTGAAGTAAACTGTAGGGTGTGCAGATTAACTTAATTAGTATAGAAAGTATGGATCAACATTTTATTCGGACATTATCACAGTTAAGTTAGTTCCATGATACGATAGAAAGAAAACTTCTTGGGAGGTCGAGTACATGAAAAAACGACAAGAAAAGCATGTCCTAATATACGGAGACATTTTCGTAGATTATATCGCAACAGATGAAACGAACACCGAATTCTCCACATTTCTTGGCGGAGCAACAGTCAATGTAGCAGTGGGTGTCTCACGCCTAGGCGCTAAATCCTCACTAATCACCGTAATTGGAGAAGACGAGGATTCGAGATTTGCAGAAAATCAGCTACGTCACGAAGGTGTCGATATAACGTTTGCTGTTCGTTCCCCAGAGAAGAAAGTCAATCGTGTCTATGTACATTTGACTCCAGAATACGATCGAGTATTTGTGAAATACATTGACGATACGCCTGCTCTGCAAGTCCAACCGAGTGATTTACAAGAACAAGCTTTCCAAAACGCTTCGATTTTACATATATGTTCGGGTACGATGTTCCAGCCAACAGCTTTGGCAACAACGAAAAGAGCTGTCGAATTGGCAAAAGAACATAATCTATATCTTTCAGTAGATCCTAATATTCGGCCGTTACGTTGGGAAAGCGAAGAGATATGCCGTGATACTATCCTTTCCTTTTTAGATCAAACGGACTTACTAAAACTTACCGAAGAAGAACTCACTTTTCTTATGCAAGAATCAAATATAGAAAAGGCACTAGATCAATTGGCCGCCTATAATATCCCTGTCATCATGTTGACGATGGGCGAGGCAGGAACTCTTGCAGTCATCGAAGGGGCACAGCATCATGTAACGGTGGAGCCCATTGAGCCCGTAGATACAACAGGAGCAGGGGATGCTTTCTTGGCAGGCGTACTTCGCGGACTTCATCTGAACGGCAAACCGAAATCGCTCGAAGAAATGCTTGCACATATCGAGTTTGGCAATCAAATGGGGGCGCGATGCGCAATGAAAGTCGGCGCGCTGTCCGCAATGCCGTATGCGAATGAACTGGAGTGATGATGCAATTTCGATTTTGCCTTTGTGCTCAATACGTGCGTTTATCCGCTCTATCGTGACCCATAAGCGCTCAATGTCTTCGTTTATCCGCTCTATCGCCACCCATAACCGCTCTATCCACATTTTCCAACAGGACTACATGGCGATATAAACTACTTTGTATAGAACCGACTTTCATTGTGGGATACTAAGTTAACCGTTACTTCTGTAATAGAACTTTTATATGAAAACACTGTGCATATTTATATACTGGCAGTCATTTTAATGTTAAAGTACTTAACGATATAAATTGATGAAAGTAGTGAATGCATGAAACTGACAAAGAAATTGATCATTTCCAATACTATTTTATTTATTTTCATTATTGGATTTGTTGTAGGCTTTGGTGCCTTGTTCGGGAATGAAAATATTTTAATTGGTGTTTCGACGATTACTGCCATGCTGATGTTGCTTGAACGGGATTTAACGAGTCATCCAGTCAGCAATACGATGAAATTTATTGCCCTCAATGTATTTATGGGAATCGCCGCATATTTAACGGGCTTTAACGTGTGGTTGGCTGTGCCGATTAACTTGATCACCATGTTTGTAATCAGTTATTCGTTATTATTCAATCTGAAAAACCCTCTTTATTTACCTTTTACTCTTCAATATTTATTTCTTCTAGCTATGCCTGTAGCGGCTGATGCTATGCCGATGCGATTAGGCTCTCTCGTCTTTGGTGCGCTGGCTATCATGGGTGTCCAGATGATTGCAAATCGAAATAAAGTACAGAAAAGCGGCAGTAAAAAGGTGCAGCTGATTTGTAACGCGCTTATTGAAAAGATTCGATTACTGCAAACTGGGGAACCGCGAGAAGATATTACTACCCAAATTGCTAGCGACATCAACAGTTTGAGAAGCATCATTTATGATAAACGGGAAGAAAATTACTATTTGACAGAAGAAGGTCGCCTGAAACTGAATATCTCCGTTGCGTTGGAGAAGATCGATATTCTACTTGATGATGTAACGGAAGAAGAACTGGATCAAAAGCTACTTGAAGAAGTAATACTAACTCTCCAGTTGGCTGCTGATAGTATCCATGACAAAGAAGCGCTGGCAGCTCTAGAAGAATCATTTGATACGATGCTAAAGAAATATAAAGCAGAGCATAATCATAAATTATTTGTGCTCGGCATGCTGAATCATATTGGATCCCTCCAGTTAAACTTGAAAGAGTTGACTTCAATAGAAAAAGGCCAAGCCAATGTCGTGAAGCGGCTGGAACAGATTCCAAAAAAGTTCCAAAAACTGACGATTAGTGAGAAGAAAAGCCATACAAATTCCATTAAAATATCCTACGCGATCCGCATGGCAATCGGAATCTCGATAGCAGGTTTCATTACAGACTTCTTCGACTTGGCTGAAGGACGCTGGATGATGTTCACGCTAATGTCCGTCATTATTCCGCTATATGAACAATCCAAGAAAAAAATGCGTGACCGGATATTCGCCACTATCGTTGGTTCGGTGGCGGTCACATTATCATTCATGGTATTCCACAGCAACACCGCCAGATCTATCATCTTGATGTTTTCAGGTTATTTAATGAGTTATGTGAAGACTTATCGTTATAACACCATTCTTGTGACATTTTCCGCTATTGGTTCGGTAGCTCTAATAACGGGCACGACGCACGTCCTGACGTTCGAACGAGTTTTATTTGTCATAGCAGGAGTAGTTCTGGCGCTACTGATCAATAAATTCATTTTGCCATATAAATTGGAAGATGCGAATCGCGATTTACGGGAGATGTACGAAGATACGATTTTTGAAATGACAGTTGAAGTCGATAGGAAAGTGAAGGGTGGCGGAAATGAACATGCCATCAAAAACTTGCTGTTGATTGCGAATATGATTGAAGATCGTGTGAAATTGAATAATCAAGGCGCGCAAAGTAAAGAAAGTATGACTTGGCTCAAGCATCAGAGACGCGCCGCTACGACATTGTTCGAATTATACGGTTGGCTACATCAGCATGGCTTGCGTGAATCTAATATCCCTGCAATCACTCCAGGTTTAGAAGTACTTCTGCAACGCACAATTCCTGAAAGTGAAATGGAGCAAGCTATCACAGAAATGGAAGAAGTGATTCACGCCACTCCACGGATCGAAGACCGAATGGTGTTGAGTATGTTAGTGGAAGTAATGAAAGAGTTGAAAGGATCACGTAGCGTGATGGATGATGGAATGTAAGACTGTGCTCAAAGTACATGTTTAACTGATCTATCAAGTGGCTCAACCGCTCTATCGGGATCCGTGAGCGCTCTATCAAGTCCGGTAACCGCTCTATGCAGACCTCTGAACGCTCTATCGCGGTTCACGAGCGCTCTATGGCGATGTTCATCCGCTCTATCGCACCTAGCAACCGCTCATACACAAACTAACTAACATATAAAAAAGCAGCTCCGCATATGCGTGAGCTGCTTTTCTCACTAATCAAATATTAAATTCCTGAATCACATTTTGCACTCCCAATATCCGCACAGTTTGTTCTGATGATTCATCCGCTTCAATTAGATGTAATGATTTCAGGAGCCATATCTAATAGTGCAAATATCCTCTACATCAATCATCTGGACTTCTGAATCACCAAATGGTTGAAAGTGGACTGTGCGAATTTTTCTGTCGAATTGTAAGTAGTATCCGTTATGTTGTACATCCTTTGAATCCTTCAGTGTAATTTCTACAGGCGCGCCCATTGTCAAATCAACAAGTATATGAACAATTTTCTTTTCATCATAACATCGTGCTTTTCGTCTTGAAATGTACGGCACGTCATAATCATGGTGTGGTCTAAACCTTTTAGATGACATATTTTATGCACCTCCTTCTCTCTTTAGCGTATGTGAAAATTGGCTAGAGAACTGTGCCGCTTCATTGGATATATGAATAAGAATAGTTTGGTGTATATATATTGAAAGGAAATTTACTGAAAGTCATATTTACAATGTCGGCAGGGTTAGTTGGACTAGAAAATACTTCAAAAATAAATGAATCAAGCTATTTAGAGTGTGTCTTTTGTATTAGTCCATATGATATAATCGAGAGAAAAGTCATTCGAAACCATTGGGGAGTGGAAGAGGGGGAACTATATGTACTGTCCGAAATGTGGTCATAAACATACAGAAGAAGCGAACTTTTGTGGGGGTTGTGGCAAAGCGATGCACAAATCGCGCAATACGAAACCTATTTTCGCCATGATCTTGGCATTGTGGATCGGTGGGATTAGCTATGGCTATGCGACAGATTGGAGTTTTCGCTGGCCGACAGAAACGATTGCCTCCATTCAAACAGAAGAGGACAGTCAAGTTGAAAAGAAGTTGAAGATTAAAAAGGCACCTACCGTTGCGAATGAAACAAAGAAGCAGGCTAAAGATAAAACAGAACTCATTCAAGAATCGTTACCGAGTGTTTTTACGATTGATACGAGAGAGGGTTCGGGGTCAGGTTTTCTTTACAAAGCAGGCGGCTATATAGTAACGAATGCACACGTAGTGGCAGGCTATACCGATGTAGTGGTAAGAAATTCGATAGGAAAGGATTTTGCTGGTACTGTCATTGGAATTTCAGATCGTTATGATATCGCGCTGATCAAATCAGAAGCGAACAAACATGTGCAACCATTTGTGACTGAGACAAAAGAGACGCCGATCGGTACGGAAGTCATTGCGCTTGGGAGTCCAAAAGGTCTTGAGAACACAGCGTCTATTGGCTATTTAACCGGATTGAATCGTGACATGGAAATGGACTTCATTTATGAAAAAATCTATCAAATTGATGCACAAATCGATCACGGCAGCAGTGGCGGTCCATTGCTCGATGCAACTACCGGCAAAGTTATTGGTATTAACTCCTTACTATATAAAGACAATACCGTATTCGGATTTTCCATTCCGATGCATAGTATGCAGAAACAGGTTGACGACTGGATTAACGAGCCAATGAGCAATAAAGCGGTGGCTGCGTTATTCAACGTCTACGATGATTATGTACCAGAGTCGTATCAAAATTCGGATGATACCTCGTTTGACTATGAGGGGTATGACGATTCAGAAGAAGAGCCAGATCCGGAAGAGTATGTGGATGATACGGAAGTAGCGGATGAACAGGTAGAGTATTTCATTCATGATTTCAGGAGCCAATATGAAGAGGCTATCGATTATAATGATTATGAGTATATAGCACCCTATATTGCAACCGGAAGTTCAGCGGAGAGTGAACTACTCGATTTCTTACAAGACCTGTCCGTGAAAAGTGAGTTTTATGAGTTCATCGATACGTCAGTGACTGACATTGTCTATAGTAATCAATCGATTGAAGTGTATACGTATGAAACATTGAATTTCACGAAGGAAGACGGAACGGTGCAATTTTTAGAAAAGAAAAAGTTATACACAGTGGTGAATGATGAGTATGGTGATTATCAAATCAAACAGATTTCCAATCAATAAAAAGTTGTTGCTGTGTCCTAAATGAGGCACTGCAACGGCTTTTTTGTATCTTTAGAAGCGGAATATTTCATGAAGTCTACAGGCTTGAATGGTAGTGGAATATGCTATACTTTTCCTAGAATAGGAGGCGATGTGTAATGGATCATAAAAATTCAGAGCGTTTTCTCATTGCATTTAACCGAATCGATAAATCGTTAATGAAGATCACGAATTTACCAAACCATTTATCATTCTCCAAGAAAATGGATAGAGCTAAATCACAACATGCGTTGGTTGCGCATTATGAAGAGGATCTGCGAGAATTCGGTAGTTTACGTAATGCGATTGTGCATAACCGGACAGGGTTTGACTATGCTATAGCAGAACCTCATGATGAAATTGTAGAACTGATAGAAAGTATAGCAGAACGATTAGCCAACCCCGTAACAGTCAAAGATTTATTCACTGGCAAAGTACATATTGTGCAAGCGGATGAATCACTCGCCACAGGTCTGCGTTTAGTTAGAGAATGGAAAATCAATCAATTACCCATTTACAAAAAAGGTCGATTCATCGGATTAATTACTGCAGATGGCATTATGAATTGGCTGGCGGATCAGGAAACAGATTGCATTTCCCGGGAAATACCGACATTATTAGACGTATATAATCACGAGAAAAGAAGAAAAACCTATCGTTTCGTCAAGAGTTCCATGTCGGTTTATGAAGCAGAAGGTTTTTTTAGAAAATCTATTGCTTCAGGAAAACGTCTGGAAGCATTGCTCATCACCGAACAAGGTGGTAAAGATGAAAAACTCATTGGCATTATTACGCCATTGGATTTATTGAAAATAGATGAATGAAGTGTTTGGAAAAGGTGAAATGGATGGATAGTGAAAAGAATAAATCATTATATGAGCCTGCGATTCATTTTCATAATGTGTCGTTTGAAGTAGAGGATACGAAGATTCTCGATGCGATAACCGGATCCTTCCCTACAAACCAAATTACCGTATTGGTCGGTCCTTCAGGGGCTGGGAAAACGACGTTATTGAAAATGTGCAACGGTCTGCTGAGTCCAACTAGCGGAGAAATTACGATACAAGGGCAAGCAATTCATGAATTGTCGCCGATTGATCTCCGTCGACAAGCAGGTATGGTGTTACAAAACTCACCAATGATCGCTGGAAGTGTCTATGATAATTTGGCACTGCCACTGCGTTTACAAGGCAAGATGTTAAGTAAAGAAAAAGCGTTGGATATTTTAGATCAAGTCGGTCTTGAAGGTGAGCATCTAAAACGTGACAGTCAGAATCTGTCGGGTGGGCAGCGACAGAAAGTATCAATTGCTAGAACATTATTGAATCAGTCGAAGATTTTATTGATGGATGAAATCACGTCCGCCCTAGATCCGTCTTCGTTGAATGAAGTGGAGGATTTAATTAGTACATTGCATCAGCAGCATGCCATTACGGTCATCTGGATTACACATAACTTGGAGCAGGCGAAGCGAATGGGGCAGTATGCATGGGTTATGGTGGACGGGAAGTTAGTGGATGCCGGCGAAATATCTGTACTTGATGATTCAGATATCCCAGCGGTCAATCGCTTTTTGAAAGGGGACTTTTCATGAGTACCACTGCCTTATTCCTAACACTGATATTTGTGTTGATACCGTTAGTACTATCCAAAACACTTGGATTGCAGTTGGAGAAAGATACAATTGTCGCGACGATTCGTTCGACTGTGCAATTAGTGGCGGTCGGTTTCGTACTGAAGTTTGTCTTTGATTCGGAAAGTTATTTGTTCATCTTCTTGATGGTCGTCTTGATGATTGGAGCAGCCGTGCAAAATGCGCGTAAAAAAGGGCAAGGTATTAAAGGGATCACGTGGAAGCTGATCGTGACTTTTGTGTTGCTCGAAGTGTTGACGCAAAGTATCTTACTTGGATTCAAGATTGTTCCAGCTACTGCGCAATACATTATTTCACTGACAGGTATGGTGATCGGAAACTCGATGGTCCTTGCGATTTTATTTCTCAATCGTTTCGTGTCGGAAGTTGAAGCGCATCGCCCAGAAAGTGAACTGATCTTGTCACTTGGCGGCACACCAAAACAAGCGATACATAAGCAATTGATCCGCTCTATTCAGGCAAGTATGATTCCAACAATTGAAAGCCAAAAGACGATCGGACTCGTGCAATTGCCAGGTATGATGAGCGGTCAAATCATCGCTGGGGCGGACCCTTTAGAGGCTGTCCAATTTCAAATCTTAGTCATATTTCTATTGCTGACAACCGCTGCATTAACGAGTGTTTGTTTAGGTTTACTGTCCTATCCAACATTGTTTAATGAACGCATGCAAATGATTCAACGACGACAAGAGCACTCGAAGTAACTATTTTTTGAGTGCTTTTGAAAGTGGAGAAATGCCGCTGCTTTGTATGATAAAGGACAACTATACTATGACGAATCTGCGGAACTATTTTCGCATGAGCTAAAAGCGTAGTTATAAGAAAATCAAAGACTTCCCACGAATGCCTGCCCCAGATTGGTGCGAGGCTTTTTTTGACGTTCAATAACTCTTGTTAATCTGAGTTTCCGATTGTGAATAACACATAATACGTAGAGAAAAAACTCATCTGTTTTAACAGTCTAGCACTAGTGCAAAGTATTCATTCTGGTAAATCTATTTGACAATGATTCTCATTATCGACTATGATAATACTCAATGAGAAACGTTCTCATTGTATTCGAGGGGGAATGAAGAGAGATGAAAAAGTTAGCAGGCGTGATAAGCGTACTGATGTTACTGTTTGTACTCAGTGCGTGTAGCGCGGAGAAAGAGAAAGCTGAAGATCAAACAGATACATCTACAGTAAAAGCAGAAGAGATAGAGAAAACAACTGATACAAGTATCGAAGTGACAGACATGACAGGCCAAACTTTAACATTCGACGAAACGCCAAAATCTGTCGCAACACTAAGTTCGGGTGATCTCGACATGCTACTAGCGCTCGGTATAGAAGTAGACGGACGACCAACAGTGCAAGGACCACCGAATAAAGAGTTAGAAGGAATCGCTGAAATTGGGAATCCGCATCAGCCGAATTTTGAGAAGATTGCAGAAATACATCCTGAACTCATTATTGCGGCACCAAGCTTCAAACAACATGAAGCGAACATGGAGCGCCAAGGAACGAAGATTGTTTACACAGCAGCTAACTCTGTGGAAGACATTCAAAATACAATTGGACTATTTAGCCAGCTATTTAATAAAGCAAAAGAAGCAAAAACCATTCAAGACACTATCGCTGAAAAAATTGAAAACAGCACAGCGCACAAAGCAGATGCTGTGAAAACATTATTAGTGTACGGAGCACCCGGTACATACATGGTGGCACTTCCGAATTCATTATCAGGTAATCTACTTGAACTGGCAGGTGGAGTAAATATTGCAAGTGATTTCCCGAATGAAGAAAAATTCCCACAGTATGCAAGCTTAAGCGTAGAGAAAATCATTGAACGCAATCCTGAAATGGTGATGTTGATCACTCATGGTGAACCGGAAGCGGTCAAAGCGGCATTCGAAGGCGAAATGTCGAAGAATCCGGCATGGAAAAACTTAGATGCAGTGAAGGCAGGAAACGTCATCGCCTTACCTTCTCACTTATTTGGTACGAATCCTGGTACAAAAGTAGTGGAAGCACTTGACGTGATGAAAGATAGCTTAGGACAGGTTAAATAACGTGATTGCAACGGAAGAACAGACGCAGAAAGAACGTCATCCACTAGCCACAAAACGGGTCATTACCCTTGTTGTAAGTGGCAGTTTACTCCTCATCGCAGCTGTCTTGAGCTTAATGATTGGTCCAGTATCGTTTTCTTTGCAGGAAATTTGGGACGGGATCTTCGTAGCAAATGACACGATGGAACGGCGAATTGTGTGGGAACTTCGCTTTCCGCGTGTGCTTGTCGGCATGATTGTGGGAGTTAGTCTCGCAGTCGCGGGTGCGATATTACAGGGCGTTATGCGTAACCCGTTGGCTGACCCCGGAATTATTGGTGTCTCATCAGGGGCAGGGCTTGCGGCCACCATCATCATGATTATTTATCCAGCTTATATCATGTTTTTACCGCTTGCCGCATTTCTTGGAGCGCTCACAACAGCCGTTGTAATCTATGCCTTGTCATGGAGAGGCGGGGCATCGCCTTTACGCATCATTTTAGTCGGTGTCGCCATTAACGCGGTAATTGGCGCATGTATGAGTGCATTGATGCTCTTGTACAGCGATCGCGTGCAAGCGGTGTTGCCTTGGCTTGCTGGAGGAATCGCAGGTGTCGGCTGGGTGCAGTTTGAAATGATTATTTATTATGTGCTTGTTGCTTTCGTGCTAGCCATCTTCTCGGTCAAGCATATCCGAATATTGCGTTTAGGTGACGAAGTGGCGAAGTTGCTCGGGCATAATGTGGAGCGAAGTCGATTTTTCCTTATCGTGTTAAGTACGCTACTTGCTGGAATGGCTGTTAGTGTTTCGGGACTTATTGGTTTCGTTGGTCTCGTCGTTCCACATATCATGCGCTCAATAGTAGGAGGGGATTACCGGTTTTTATTGCCGGCTTCCGCGCTCGGTGGGGGATTGTTAGTCGTAGTAGCGGACACCATTGCCCGTACGTTATTTAATCCAATCGAACTGCCGGTCGGAATTTTACTATCATTCCTTGGCGGACCGTTCTTCTTATATCTCATTCAAAAACGGAGGGATTCATTTGCTAATAACTGAGGAACTGAGCTACCGTCATTCGGATTCATTCGAATTAACATCCATTGATTTGCATATTAAGCAAGGAGAAATCGTCAGTTTATTAGGTCCAAATGGGTCAGGTAAGTCGACATTTCTGCGATTGATTTCTAGACTGATCACACCAGGAAGCGGTGAAGTTCTGTTGAACGGCGAACGATTGAAACGAATGAAATCCCAAGAAGTGGCACGGAATTTAGCTATGCTTCCGCAAATGCAAGACCATCAGCTTGATGTCACGGTAGGCGAGTTAGTAGAATTCGGTCGTCATCCCCACCGGTCGGGCTATGGCAAGTTAAGTCGCGAAGATCAGGAGATTATTGATTGGGCAATCGGTGTGACGAAGTTGGAGAAGTACAAGAATCGCATGTTGCAATCATTATCCGGTGGCGAACGTCAGCGTGCATGGATTGCGATGGCCATTGCTCAGCGGCCGAAAGTATTATTGCTAGATGAACCCACTACGTATTTGGACATTTCGCATCAATTGGAAGTGATGGAACTGGTCATGGAATTAAATGAAATGTACGGAATGACTGTCATCATGGTTCTCCATGATATCAACCAAGCGGCAAGTTACAGCGACCGCCTGATTGTGTTGAAAGATGGTAATGTACGTTTTGACGGAATTCCACAATGTGTTCTCTGCAAAGAAATGTTCCATTCCATTTTCGAAATCGACGCGGAGATTTTCATGAATAATGGAAAATGCTTTTTCACACCAAGTAAATTAGAAAAGGGTGAATGCTATGAGAACGCAAGCAGAAAAGAAGCAACCTATTGACCAAGCGTTGGTACGAGACTATTTAATTGCAGCACATGGTGATTTTGAAAAAGTACAAAAGCTAATTGAACTGGAGCCTGATTTAGTACATGCTGTTATGAACTGGGGTGGCGATGACTGGGAAAGTGGTCTCGGGGCTGCAGCGCATACTGGCAATCACGATATTGCGAAGTATTTATTGAAAAAAGGTGCACGTATGGATATATTCGCAGCTGCTATGCTCGGTGAACTTGAAATTGTCAAAGCGTTGTTGAAATGGTACCCGAACTGGGATGAACTGAAAGGTCCACACGGCATTCCGTTACTTCGCCATGCAGCAGTCGGTGGCGAACAATCAGTGCCCGTCTTCGAATATTTACAGTCAATCCAAATGGAGGTAATATGATGCAGAAAATAATCGCAATCAATACAATATTTTTTGAAAAAGGTAAAGGCGAGCAAGTAACCGCGCGTTTTGCAAAAGCGAAAACTGTTCACACGTTTGAAGGCTTCATTCGCATGGAAGTATTGTTGAATGAAGAGGGCGAGGATCATGACGAAATAAAAGTGTGTACGACATGGGAAGACCGTCAATTTTTCGACAAATGGCTACATAGTCGTGAAAATGCTAAAGCGCACGACACTGAAGCACCGAAAGAACCGAGTCCAATAGTAGGCAATGAAGTGAAGACATTTGATGTGAAAGTTCAGCACTTACCAGCAGAAACCGAGTAATTCAACACAGCGGCAAGCACAAACTTGTCGCTGGCTTCCCGATTGCGCTCTATACAGTGGAATAGGCTTCTACTGTATAGAAGGCTTTCGGTAATCCGTTAGCACACCGTATATCGCGTAAACACTTGAAAGCAAACTGTACACGTCGATTTATTGGTAATTAGCGTACAAAAGCCCACCATTGCTTTGCCATGCTAATTCTCAAACGCAACCCTCCCTTTACTTGCGGACATTCACGACATTCCAGCAGGGTTGCTTTCAAGCTGTTTCATTTGGCTGCTCTCTTAAATGAGGGTAGTTTTTTTGTGTTGAAATGGGATGAAAATGAACTATTTTTTTAGGTAAGTGCTTTATTAATTATGTAATTCACTCAATGTGAGGCGTGAAGCGCTCTATCGGTTGTGAGATTCGCTCAATGTGGGTGGAAAAGCGCTCTATCGGTCGCGCGATCCGCTCAATGTTGGTGGAGAAGCGCTCTATCGGTCGCGCGATTCGCTCAATGTGGGCCGGGAAGCGCTCTATCAGTCGCGTGATTCGCTCAATGTGGGTGGAGAAGCGCTCTATCAGTCGCAAGATCCGCTCAATGTTGGTGGAGAAGCGCTCTATCAGTCGCGTGATTCGCTCAATGTTGGTGGAGAAGCGCTCTATCGGTCGCGCGATTCGCTCAATGTTGGTCGAGAAGCGCTCTATCGGTCGCGCGATTCGCTCAATGTTGGTCGAGAAGCGCTCTATCGGTCGCGCGATTCGCTCAATCCAAAACAAAAACCCGCCACTTCATAAAGAAGTAGCGGGTTCTCACTCTGCTTAAAACAATAAATGTGCAATACCTGCAATGATTGGTAAGGCAATAATTGTACGCAATAAGAAAATGATGAGTAAGTCGAAAATATTCAATGGAATTTTAGTACCTAAGATCAAGCCGCCAACTTCGGACATGTAAATGAGCTGGATTACGGAAACGGCTGCAATCGTAAATAGAGTAATAGGCGATGTAATAACGCCTTCCGCTAAAATCACAGGCAAGAACATATCTGCGAATCCGACGACCATCGTCTGTGCGGCTTCTGCAGCCTCAGGAATCTGCAAGAAATTCAAGATATATTCAAACGGCTTGCCTAAAATGCGGAATATACTCGTATACTCAGCCATTACTAAAGCGATTGTTCCGAAAGCCATAACTACTGGTGCGACGCCGAACCACATGTCGAGCACGTTTTGCATTCCTGCGCGAACTGTCTTCATAACAGAGCGTTGGTTTGAAGCTGTATCGAGAGCGCTAGTAAGTCCTAGTTTGATTACGCTTGTTCCGGCAGGCAGTTTTTCATTCTCAGTGGAATATTCGCGATCGTCAATATACGTATTCTTAATTGAACGTAATGGATAAATTCTCGGCATGATCAAGGCGAGGATCAATCCTGTAAACAGAACGGTCGCATAAAATGGTAAGAAGTAATTTCCGAGACCGACTTTGTCAATGATGACGAGTGTAAAGGTAATCGACACAACAGAGAACGTAGTGGAAATAATGGCTGCTTCACGCTGTGTATAGTGGCCTTCTTCGTATTGTTTACTTGTAAGTAAGACACCAATCGTTCCGTCTCCAATCCATGAAGCCAGTGCATCAATAGAAGAGCGTCCAGGTAATTTAAATAATGGTCGCATAATCTTCACCATCAACGTACCAAAGAATTCGAGCAAACCGAAGTTCAGTAATAAAGGAAGTAGCAGACCGGCGAAGAAGAAGATACTGAACAGGAAGGAAACGAGTCCATCACCTGCAAGTAGCAATCCGCCTGTATTCTCGCTCCAAATCGCTTCAGGACCTAATTTATAGACGACCATAATGGCAAAGATTGCCCCTACAATGCGGGTAATCGTCCAAAATGGTGTAACTTTGAATAAATTTGTAAAGAATGAAGGTCTGTTAGGATCTTTTTTGATGAATAGATAAAGCACCGATCCGAGTGCAGACACAATGATCAAGCACATCATAAGTTGTGGAATAATCGGTTCCAATGAGCCAGACAATATATCCGCCAATTTGGCAATCGGTACTTTCCAGCCCGCCGTAAATGGTAGTGGAATCATGAATAATAGAACACCGAGTATAGACGGAATTAAGAATACTAGCCAAGTGCTAGCTGTATATTTTTTCAAGGTATTTCTCTCCTTGCGCATAATCTAATTGATGTATATTTATTCATTATACTGTTTAACGAGTCGATGTAAATACTTTAGCATAAAGTGTAACTTTTCAGTCAGTAAGCAGTCTATATGGAAATAGCATATTCGAACGTATATGATCGATAAAAGAAAGGAAGCGAGCGTAGGCGTGATTACAGTAATTGGCAGCGCGAATATGGATTTGATTGCACAAGCTGATACGTTTCCTTTACAAGGCGAGACCGTTAGAGGAAAGGACTTTCAGACGGCACCTGGTGGCAAGGGGGCGAATCAAGCTGTAGCATGTGCGAAACTTGGCCATAAAGTTCAGTTAATTGGCACGACGGGCACGGATTCATTCGGAGAAATGATTGTGGCTAATTTGCGGAAGCAACAAGTGGACACTTCGTATATCACGCAAGTAGAAGGCCCTTCTGGCGTAGCCGTTATTTTATTGACGGAAGGGGATAACCGAATCATTTCCATACCAGGAGCGAACCATGCGCTCAGTCTAGAACGGATGAAGGAATTGAAATCGATTATTGGAGCTAGTCAATTGGTGATGATGCAACTGGAACTTCCTGTAGATACTGTGTGGTATGTGCTCAAGCTGTGTAAAGACTTAGAAGTGCCTATCATAATGGATCCGGCGCCTTCCACGAGCTTTCAAATGGAATACATGCCATATGTTCGTTATCTGACACCCAATGAAACCGAGTGTGCACAACTCTTCGGTATTTCAATAGAAGAAACGGTGACAAACTATCCGAATCAACTGCTCGTGACACTTGGAAAAGACGGTGTTTGTTATCACGATCACGAGGGAATCGTCTTTGTGCCGGGTGTGCCTGCGCAAGTTGTGGATACGACAGGTGCAGGGGATACATTTAACGGAGCGCTCGCCAGCCGACTAGTGCAAGGGAGTGATTTACAGTCTGCCGTTGAGTTCGCCAATGTGGCGGCTTCATTATCGGTAGGCAAATTTGGTGCACAAGGCGGTATGCCGACTATGCTAGAAGTAGTAAAAAAAGTAGAAAATCTTGCGAATGAAAATAAGTAGAAATCCTTTTATATCAAGCCTGATTGGCACTGGTCTGTCACCGCTGACGAGCTTTACTAAAAATCTAGCCGTTCCCCCTTTAAATCTCTGAACAAAAGGCGTATGCTATGGCAATAGAGTGGATTACGAGGAAGAAATGGAGGTAGATGTTGATGGTTTTTGGAGAAAACATCAAGGTCCGTAAACGCATCTTGCAGTTGATTGATGGCTTAACAGATGAGGAATTTAACGGAACACCATCACATGGCGGCTGGTCACCCAAACAGATTGTAGAACATTTAGCCTTAATGGAATGTCGAGTTGCTACAAACATCGCCCAAGAATTGAAAAATCCTGAGAGTTTACGTGTATTCAAAAAACCGATCAGTGTATCGGCAAGTCCTTTAGTAAAGGCGTACTTCATGGAATATACACAACCAACAGATATGCATCTTTCAATTCCAGAAGTGAAAGAGAAGTTGCATGCATCTAGAAATTATTTGTTGGATATCTATGAATCTGCCACTATTACAGAACTTCGCTGTAAATCGCTCAAGCATCCGATTTTTGGAAATGTGCCGTTAATTCAATGGTTCCGTTTCGTAGGACTCCACGAAAAACGTCATCTACGACAGTTGAAACGTGCAGTGGAGCAAGTGAAGTCGGCTCGTGTACAGCTAGTTTCAACGTCTAAATAATAAAAAGAACTTGTTGCCTCCTATGGTGCAAGTTCTTTTCTCATCTTGCTGCAAATCAGCTATACTTTACCTATCCATGAAGGAGGAGTTGGAATGAATCGATACCGTTTTGATACCCCTGAAAAGCTACGTGCATTGCTTTGTGAACTAGTAAGTTGGGATAGTCGTTCGTTGACGGAAGGGGAGCGTTTCTTTTCCTGGAAGCTGCAAAATAAGTTGAGCGAACTGGAATATTTCACTGAGAATCCTGACCATATTACACTTCATGATGCGGGTCTCGGGCGGCAAGTCGTGCATGCTCTTTATGAACATCCTGATGCCACTGATACCATTGTGTTGATCAGTCATTTTGATACTGTACAAACAGATGAATATGGAGCACTTGAACCACTCGCTTTCCATCCGGAAGAGCTGACGAAGAAGTTATTAGAAAATAAAGACATGTTGCCTGAAGCTGCACGTCTTGACTTGGAATCTGGAAAATATCTATTCGGCCGAGGTACGATGGATATGAAGATGGGGTTGGCTTTACATATACAGTTGATCGAGCGAGCAAGTATGGAGAATTGGCCTATTAATTTATTATTATGTACCGTACCGGATGAAGAAGTGAACTCAGCGGGGATGCGGGCTGCGGTAAAGGAACTTGTACGTCTGCAAGAACAGGAAGGTCACCGCTATAAATTATTCTTGAACGGAGAGCCTTCATTTTCACAAGGACCTGCGGATACGAAAGAATATATTTATTCGGGGACAATTGGAAAGATTATGCCTGCCGCATTATTCTATGGGAAAGAAACACATGTCGGCGAACCGTTAAAAGGGATTACTGCAGATTATATGGCGTCGTTTTTGACACATAAGATGGAGTGGAATCCTTTATTCCGTGAAATAGAGCAGAACGAATCAACACCTCTTCCAGTCACACTGCACCAGAAAGATTTGAAAACGCAGTACTCTACACAAACACCACAGCGGGCAGCTGCGTTATATAATGTTTTTTTATTCAAGCGGACAGCCGCTGAAATCATGTGTTTATTTGAACAAGTAGCAAAAGAAGCGATGGCACAGTGTGATGAACATTATAAAGCAGTGTGTGATCGTGAATCGGCAGTGCCTTTAGGAGATATTCGTGTACTGCGATTTGAAGAGTTGCTAAAGTACGCTGAAGATCAGTTAGGAAAAAACGAAGTGAACAGATTAAAACAAGAAGTGCTATTGCAAGAAGAATGGGATGACCGCGAGCAATGTATACGTATTGTCGATACATTAATGATGGAGTGTCAGGAACTTGGGCCAGCGACCGTTCTATTCTATGCGCCCCCTTATTATCCAGCTGTTAACTCGTCTGAAGATCCACTTGTAAAGGAATCGATTGAGTTTTTGCAGGAGCGTGCGCAAGTGTTTGATCTGACAATTGAACAGGTACATTATTTTAATGGAATTTGCGATTTAAGTTATGTGCATTATAAGGATGAAGAAGATCATTGGAAAGCGTTTGCAGAGAATACGCCGGTCTATGGTGAGACGTATTCTATTCCGTTTGAGGATATGCGCAAGCTCACTGCACCGGTGTTAAATGTGGGGCCGTTTGGTAAGGATGCGCATCAAAAGACAGAGCGGTTGCATATCGATAGTGCGTTCAGGGAGATGCCGGTGTTGTTGGAGCAGTTGGTGAAGAAGCTTGCGGGCATGAACCAGCCGAAGTCTAGGTGAGGTTTCTTAACGTTTACGTGGTATTGGTGTAGTTGTAGGGAAGTGTATGTTACCCGACTTATAAAAGCGGTAGGCAGAATAACTATGCGGCTGTGGGTCTTTGTCACTTTTAGTTGTGGTCGTTGCTCGACTGGTTGTTGGGTACTTAAGTAGCGAGTGTTCACTTTCTGGACCCGCGCAGGCACGTGGGGGATTGCCTCCAGCCATGAGCCAGCTGGCGATGGTGCTGCCAGTTGTCTCATGGCCACGGCCTACCCCGCAGTTGTGCCTGCGCTACTTTGGGGAAATGAATTAGTTTGTGTTTCTAACAAAAAGAAAAACAGTGACATTGTGATACATGTATTTCTTTCTCACTTTTTGTTGGGTACGTCGCTCGACTTATTGTTGGATTCTGAAGTTAGCGAGTGTTCACTTTCTAGACCCGCGCAGGCACGCGGGGGATTGCCTCCAGCCATGAGCCAGCTGGCGATGGGGCTGCCAGTTGTCTCATGGCCACGGCCTACCCCGCAGTTGTGCCCGCGCTATTGTGGGGAAAATGAATTAATTTGTGTTTCTAACAAAAGGAAAACCAGCGCCGGAGTGGGGGCAATGGAATCTCCACTTACACTGCCAGCTAAACTACAACCCAACGCCGCTTATTACGCACGCTTTACAGAAACGTAATCCGACAGCAGTTGGACGATTAAAGACAACTTTCCCACGCTACGCTCAACTCACTTTTATTACCCGCCAAACACAACAATACATAGTACACAGACGTGCATGTTTTCAACTTACTCGAATTTCGGCTATACTAAGACTAGAAGCAATTTAAGAATAGGATGTGCCAGGATGAGTCATTTAGTAGTAGAGAAATTAACCAAAACGGTTGGAGATAAAACCCTTTTTAAAGACGTTGGCTTTAATTTGACGAGCGGAGATAAAATTGGTCTGATCGGTATTAACGGTACCGGTAAATCTACGTTATTATCTATTCTTGCCGGACATGGAAGTGCAGATACGATTATAATGGATCATCCGAATAAATTCCGTGTAGCCTATTTACCGCAAGAGCCGATTGTGAATCCAGATTTAACCGTAATGGAGGCGGTATTTGAAAGCGATGCACCTGTTATACGTACAAACCTCAATTATGAGCATGCCCTGCAGCAACTAACTGAAGATTCCTCAAATCCTGAGTTCCAGGAACGTTACTCCCATTATCAAAATGAAATGGATGAAACAGGCGGCTGGGATTTGAATGCATTAGCGCGGACGATTTTAATGAAGCTAGGTATTGAAACATTCGATAAAAAGCTAGGTGAACTGTCGGGCGGTCAGCTAAAACGAGTAGCACTAGCTAAAGTGCTGATCGAACCAGCAGATTTACTATTGCTGGACGAGCCAACGAACCATCTGGATGTTGCATCGATCCAATGGTTACAAGATTTCTTGCAAAATGTTCAAGGGGCAGTATTATTCGTTACACACGATCGGTACTTCTTGGATCAAGTTGCTACGCATATTTACGAATTAGCGGATAAAACGCTTTATTCGCATACCGGAAATTATGCAGATTATTTGGAGTCAAAAGCACTGCGAGAAGAGATGTCAGCTGCTTCGGATCAGAAAGATCGTAATCGCTACCGTAGTGAATTGAAATGGATTCGTCGCGGTGCAAAAGCGCGTTCAACGAAACAGAAAGCTCGAATCGATCGCTTTGATGATCTTCAAGCGAAAGTGAAGCAGACTGATGAGTCACTAGACTTTGAAATGGATTTACAAACGACACGTCTAGGTAAAAAAGTATTGGAAATCAACAATATTTCGAAAAAATTTGACGACAAAGTGATATTGAACGGTTTTTCTGCTATTCTACAGGCGAAAGAACGTATTGCGATTATCGGACCGAATGGTGTAGGGAAGACGACACTTCTTCAAATGCTAGATGGCACGACTATGCCGGACTCGGGTGAAGTTGATATAGGCTCTACCGTAAAGATTGCTCATTTCCATCAACATTTACCACCAATGAAGGAAAATCAACGAATCATTGAATATATCCGTGAGACGTCCAATGACATTGAAGCGGGGAATGGTGAACGGTTGTCTGCCACGCAAATGTTAGAACGATTTTTATTCCCGTCTTCTGCACATGGAACACCGATCGGGAAATTGTCAGGTGGAGAGCGCAAACGTCTCTATCTATTAAAGCTATTGATGGAACAGCCAAATGTCTTACTGTTGGATGAGCCGACGAATGACTTGGATCTCGAAACGTTGTCCGTTCTGGAATCGTTCATTGATACATTTGCTGGTGTAGTCGTGACGATTTCCCATGACCGTTTCTTCTTGGATCGAATCTCACGTAAGTTATGGATTCTTGATGGCTCGGGTGAAATCGATGTACGTCTTGGTCTATATTCAGATTACCTTGATGAAAAGAATACAAAAGAAGTGAAGCCACAAGCTAAAGTGGCGGTTGTTACTCCGGCTTCAGAAATTACAGCGCCAAAAAAGAAAATGACATTCGCTGAAAAGAAGCAATATGAAACGATTGAGTCGGATATAGAAAAGTTAGAAGAAAAAATAGCAGAAACGGAACAACAGATGACGACTACAGGCTCAGATTACGATCAGCTACGCCAACTGGATGAAGAGCTAGTAACGCTGAATCAACAATATGAAGAACTGGTCGAGCGCTGGGCTTACTTACAGGATTTAGCTGATTAATTACATTGGAGGAGATTTTTCTTGAAAATCAAATCGATTGAACCGACACCAAGTCCAAATTCTATGAAAATTATTTTAGATACCCCTTTACCTGATGGAACAAGCCATAACTATAAGAAGAAAGATGGAGCACAGGCACCTGAGCCGGTACGTTCTCTTTTAGCTATACAAGGAATTAAAGGAATCTATCATGTACTAGATTTTATGGCATTAGAGAGAATTGGAAACGTTGCGTGGGAATCTATTCTTGCCGAAGTACGTTCTGTTTTAAATGAAGACGGCGAATCGCTAGAACAAGCGGAAGAGCAACAGATAGACGAGCATTTCGGTGAAGTCTACGTGCATGTACAGACGTATAAAGAGATTCCGTTGCAAGTGAAAGTGTTCAATAGTGATGAGGAATCCCGGTTTGGCTTAAGTGAACGTTTCATTCAAGCGATGGAAACCGTTCATCATTCCGAAGTGGAAAACTATATTTTACTTCGCAAATGGGTAGATTACGGAATCCGCTACGGAGAATTGCAGGAAGTGGGCGAGCAAGTTGTACAAGAACTTGAAGCTGCGTATCCTGAAACACGCTTGCATGAGCTTGTGATAAAAGCAGAAAAGGCAGACGAAGAAACAAAAGTTCGTGGAGAGAAAGTGACACTGGCGGAATTTACTGTTCCGGAATGGGAAACGCGCTTCCGCTTATTGGATCAAATGCCAGACCCTGACGTTTCAGATTATCCAGTACTTACGCAAGCACTTGAAGACGAGAAAATGTCCATCCGCAGATTGGCTACCGTGTACCTAGGTATGATCGAGGATGAAACAGTCATTCCGTTTATCGAAAAAGCACTCGAAGATAAAAGTTGGGCGGTTCGCCGTACAGCTGCTGACTGTATGAGCGACCTTGGCTATGTTGGTTTTGAATCTGCTGCTATTCGCTTATTACAAGACAAAAACAAGTTGGTCCGTTGGCGTGCCGCTATGTTCCTCTATGAATCTGGAACAGAACGAGCATTACCCGCACTGCACGAAGCAGAAAACGATAACGAATTTGAAGTGAAACTGCAGGTCCGTATGGCGATCGCTAGAATTGAAGAAGGCGAAGAGGCAAAAGGCTCTATTTGGCGTCAAATGACCGAAAGAACTAACTAATTTAGTAAAGCCCAGTGAGAGTCGTTATGTATCTCAAATCCTTAACCTTGTCTACTCGACAAGGTTTTTTTTATGACTTTCGGATAAAAAGGTATACTTTTAGTAAGGACTAAAGGTATACTATTGATCTGATCACAATTTACTAGGAGGGCTCATGAAGTGAAGAAGTCTGCAAGTATTGCGATGAAACTCTCGGGACTAATTATCGCATTATTTTTATTACTATTTTTGGTCTACTCAGTCGTTACTAGCGTCATGTTACATAAGCAAAGCATTAAAGATGCTGAGGAATTTGCGTTGGAAAGTGCAAATAAAAATTCACTTGTTCTTAGTGCAAAACTGAATGAAACAAATGAAATGTTACGCACAACAAGTCACATATTGGAAACATTACAAGCAGCAGGCGATATGGAACCGGAGGAAATTATCCGGATCATCAAAAGCAATTTGAAGAAAAATGAGGACGCTACCGGGATGGCGGCGGTAATTAATCAGTCCGCGTTCGCTGAAGGGGAAGTTATACCGAAGAATTTGCTAGATGATAATCAGCAATTCATTCCATACGTCTTTAAGCAAGACAATACTACTGATGTAGAACCATTAAGTGGCATGGATGATTCTACAGCGAATAGTTGGTATACTGTTCCCAAAAATGAAGTCCGTCCGATATTAACAGAACCTTACTCGTATGAAACAAATGGTAAAACCATTCTCATGACTACTATTTCCGTTCCTATGGTAGATGCGTCTGGAAACTATTTTGGTTTGTTGACCACCGATTTATCTATAGATTTCTTGACGGATGTAGTGAAGACGATTCAACCAAAAGGCGGTTATGCGTCTGTCATTACAGATGCTGGTTATATCACAGCGAACAGTTTGAAGCCGGAATTAAATACTAGTAATATGGCCGATGCAATTGATTGGAATAGTGCTAAAGTGGACCTAGATCAAGGTGAATTGGCGAGTATGTATGTGGATTCTAAAAGTCTGCATGAAGAAGCATTTAATGCATTCGCTCCTATTAACTTAAAAGGAATCAATGAGAAATGGTCAGTACAAACGGTTACACCAAAATCTGAAATTCTAGATACGTTTACTACTATTTTGTGGATTACGGTCATATCTGCCATTGCCATCGTGTTGCTGATGTCAAGTGCATCTACAATCTTCATTTATCGTCAATTGAGACCGTTGAAAGCGTTACAACAATCAATGCAAACTGCTGCTGCAGGTGACTTGACGATGATGGTAGATGAACAGAATATCCGCCATGATGAGATAGGATTAGTAGCACTTGCTTATAACGATATGTTGCGTCAGACGAATGCAGCGTTACAAACCGTGCAGTTGTCTTCAGGTCAGTTGAGCGATTCATCCTCGCAAGTCACACATGCTTTCGAAGAGCTAGTAGCTGCGAATCAGGAAGTATCGGTAGCGACAGATGAAATCGCACAAGGAGCTTCTAAACAATCCGAAGATACTGAAGTAACAAGTCTACGAATTTCTGATTTAGCGGACCGTATGGATCATATCCACACGATGTTCATGACCATGAATCAGTTATCTACAGACGCTTCCAATTCTGCGGAAAATGGAATGACGGAAGTGAAAAAACTACGTGTTCATAATACGACAGCAAATGAAATGAATAAAAAAGTACAGTTGCAAATCCAAACATTGACCACTAAAATTTCATCTATTAATCAAGTCATTCAAACATTGCATGATATTACTGCAAGCACGAATCTTCTAGCGCTGAATGCGAGCATTGAAGCGGCTCGAGCGGGTGAAAGCGGTAAGGGATTTGCAGTTGTTGCGAATGAAGTACGTCAGCTAGCGGAACAATCCCGCAGAGAAACTGAAGTAATTCAAGAAACCGTGAAAGAAATTTTATCAGAATCACAGCAGACGGTGGATGTCATTGAACTGAATATGAAGTCAATGGACGGTCAAAACCAGTCCGTTACGGATACAGAAGAGTCGTTTGTACAAAATGCAGGCATCATCGATCAAATTCGCCAATCGATTACGGAACTATCCGAAAAACTTGCTGAAATGATGGAATATAAGGACGAAGCCATTTTAGCCATCCAAAATGTCTCTGCCATTTCCGAGCAGACGGCTGCTTCATCTGAACAAGTGAGTGCATCAGCTGCCGCACAGCAAGGCGAATTGGAGCAAGTAGCAGATTCTACAAATCAAATGAATCAGATCGCCGGGGAACTGCGAAGTGTAGTTGATCGATTCAAATTATCGTAATTCAATAGCGTAATCGGCAGAAGTGGCATCGTCCACTTCTGCTTTTGTCTGAATTCAAGCGTCATTAAGGAAAGGGGGGCGAGGTAAGTAAACACTTAATAAGTAGAATGAAATGATATACTAATAGTTTACTACACTAATATCTTAAAAGAGAGTTGAAGCCAAGTGTTACGTTTATTTAAAAAAGGTGAGAATCTAGCAACGGTAAAAGAGATGGAAGACCTCGAACAGCACAGTACTGGTATTATATCGTTGGAAAGATATCCGGCTGTAAAAAAGCAACTGCGAATGATTAATCTAACAGAGCAAGATTTAAAGTATCTCTCCTGTATGCAAGTGCAAATGCAACCTATTTTACCTATGATGACCAATCGTTTCTATCAAGCGATGGATGATCAGCCTCAACTTCTACATATTATTGCGGAACATAGTAGTATGGACCGTTTGAAAGAATCATTAACGAAACATATGCAGTCAATATTTCAAGGGAAAATTGACGAGAACTATTTGAAACAACGTCGCATTATAGCGAAGGTGCACGTCCGCATTGGTTTGGAACCGAAATGGTATTTAGCGGCAGTAGAATCATTGTACGAAGAGTTTTTTGCTTTTATTGAACAACAGGACTTGCCCAAGAAAAGACAATTTAATACATTGCGTGCGTTTATGAAAGTCATGAACTTTGAACAACAATTGGTTTTGGATGCATATGAAGAAGAGAATAAAGTGAAGCGACAGGAAGTAGAACATTCCAAAGCGGTCGTGAAAGATCAAGTGTTAAATACGTCCCAGAATCTAGCGGCAATCAGTCAGCAGACGAGTGCATCAACAGACGAACTATCCAAAAAAGCACACGTATTAGAAAATATGACCGTTCACAACCTACAATTTATTACGGAAACCGAGAAAACTTCATTGACAGGCAAAGAATTGGTAGTCACTCAAACTGAACAATTTGGCCAAATGGTGGAGTATATGTCAGATTTCAAGGACCGGATGAAGGCGTTACATCATTCTTCAGAGCAAATCCAAGGAGTCGTGACGCTTATTACTTCCATTGCTGATCAAACAAACTTACTTTCATTGAATGCAGCAATTGAAGCAGCACGAGCAGGTCAGCATGGTAAAGGATTTGCTGTAGTTGCGGCAGAAGTGCGAAATTTGTCGGTGGAAACTAAACAAGCAATAGGTAAAGTTACCGGCATGATTGAAGTCACCGATGCGAATATCGCCGAGATGTCTAACTTTATGAAGCAGATGGAAAAACTAATTCAGGAAAGTGCAAAAGGAAACGAGCTAGTGACGCAATCATATGACGGGATTGTCCAAGCGGTAAGCGGGATGAAAGAACAAACAGCTGAATCACATACATCCATCGAAAGCACGGTTCAAATCTTAGAAGAGATTAATCAGGCAATTGAAACCATTGCTCATTCATCAGATGGATTAATTCAGTTAGCAGATGACTTGTAAGTTAAATAACTTCCGTAGGTATACCTAAGTTACACGCAATCCAACGAACGCTCTTGCTGTAGTAGGCGAAGCCAGTGCCAAAGTGACTCCACTTTCATGCATCTAACCATAATCCAGAAATGACCATCACGATGACGTCCCGACATTCAAAACCGTTAATTCCTTGCTATTCTTCAATAAATCAATGAACACCTGCAACGCTTTCGTTTGAAACGGAGAATTCGTCACGATAGAGAAATGCCGCTTGAATGGCGTTCCTTTCACCGACAGCGTTGTCAAATCACCATGGCGCAATTCCTTTTGTATCGCCCACTGTGACAGCAAACTGACGCCAAGTCCGGCTTCAACAGATTCTTTAATCGGCTGCGTACTGCTGAATTGCATAATGCGCTTCGGATAGAATCCAGACTGGGAGAAGAATAGTTCTGCCGCCTCGCGTGTACCAGAACCTTCTTCGCGTAATAGCCAGATTTCGTCTTCTAGTGCAGTGATTGATTGGCGCCCTTTTTTTTGCGCCAGTGGATGATCAATGGAAGTCACGACGTACATTTCGTCTTCTGCAAAATCCTCATTTTGAAGCGGTGCAGCTTCCTTGAAATGTCCTTCGATTAAACCGACATCGAGCTGGTGCGTGATGACTAACTCCGCAATATCGGCTGTATTGCCAATTGTGACTTGTGGTTCAATCGATGGATAATCTGCGACAAGTTTAGACAGAATATGAGGTAAGACGTATTCGCCAAATGTGTAGCTAGCTCCAATGGTAAGAGGGCCGCTAGCTTTATTAGCCAAGTCATCGACTAAGTTTTGCATTTTGGAATACAGGCCCGCGATTTCTTTTGCATGATGATAGACAATTTCACCAGCTTGGTTGAGTCGAACGTATTTATTAGTTCGCTCGAGCAGTCGTACACCAATGGATTCTTCGAATGAGCGAATATATTGGCTGACAGCAGGTTGTGTCATATGCAGTTCTTTTGCTGCTCTAGAGAAGTTCTTTTGCTCAGCTACCTCAATGAATACTTGTAGTTGCGGATCGATAGGGAAGCAACTCCTTTCTATGTATATAGATTTACTTATCATAGCTATTATAAATAGTTATTTCTCTTATAGCGAGCTATTTTCTATACTACTAGTAGGAGGTGTTGTCATCGTGGTTTCTTTAAATAGGTCACCAGAACAGCACACACCACAACGTCCATCTAAATGGGGATCGTGGGTCGGTGGAATAGCTTTCACATTCTTCATTGCATTTTTAGGATATTTACTAGCAAAAGTACCAGGTTTCGATCATATCGGACAACTGGCATGTGCGATTATTATCGCGGTGGCATACCGTCAATTCTTCGGCTATCCTGAAATAATAAGAAGTGGGATTGCTTTCTCATCCAAGCGCTTGCTTCGCACAGCCATCATTTTATACGGTTTGAAATTAAATATAGACACAGTCTTAAGCGACGGACTCGGCTTACTCGCGCGCGATGTAGGTGTCATCATTTTCGCTATTTTCATGACTATTTGGCTCGCAAAAGTATTTAAGGCAGATAAAAATATTTCCTTGCTTTTAGGTGTCGGAACAGGTGTCTGCGGTGCAGCGGCAATTGCAGCGGTCGCACCGATTATCAAAGCAAAAGATGAAGACACAGCAATAGGTGTAGGAATCATCGCATTAATGGGTACGGTGTTTGCGATCGGCTATACCATTCTGCGTCCAATTCTTCCGCTCGATTCAATTGAGTACGGAATGTGGGCAGGAATCAGTTTACATGAAGTGGCACACGTAGCCTTGGCCGGGGCACCGGCAGGCGAAGACGGTTTAGCCATTGCTTTGCTAGCCAAGCTCGGTCGTGTATTCCTATTAGTACCACTTTGCTTCATTTTAATATTTATCATGAAACGTAAACATAAAGATACAGACGAAACGGGCGCTAAAATTGAATTTCCGTGGTTCCTTGTAGGATTTATCGTTTTAAGTATCCTAGGAAGCTACGTGTTCGGTCATTCCATTCCTGTATCAGACAACATAATGGAAGGCGTCTTCACATTGACTACATGGTTACTGACAGCGGCCATGGTAGGGCTTGGACTCAACGTTAGTTTACGAGACTTGAAAGATCGAGCCATGCGACCACTAGCCGCGATGACCATTACATCCATACTACTATCGGTCATCGCCTACTTTATTATTTAATACGGTTCATAACTAGCTAGCTTCAGAGAAATATCTCTAAAGCTAGCTTTTTTATTTGACTTTATTTAGTCTACTCCCTAAACTATTAATTATTGGTTTAGGGGGTAGACTATTTTGAATTATCAACTTCAAGAAGCAGTAGAACTATTTGAAGAAGTCATGATCTACGGCATGGAACATGTCGTGAAAAACTTGGACGTTCCTATCTGGAAAGATTACTCACCAGAACAAATCCAAGTACTGAAAATACTTTCTGCCTATGGCCATCTATCTAGCGGACAACTGGCAGAGATTCAAGGCGTACATAAAAGCGCCATCTCGACACGTCTCAAGAAACTGACCGAAAAAGACCTGGTGCAGTCTGAAAAAGACGTGAACGATCAGCGGATCAATCGAATCTCACTGACCCAAAAAGGCCAAGAAGTACTAGCTGTTTCAAATGCAGCAATAAATGAAAGCATCGAAATCCTGTTCACAGACCAAATTGATGAACAGGAGCTCGAACAATTCATTAAGACATTCCGTAAACTTAAATCGATTTTAGTAATGAAGGAGAGATAACGCATGAAAACGATAGTAAAATTCAAATGGCCTATTGCGATCGGTATCGTTATACTGACTGCTGTTTTATTTATAGTAGCACCCGATTTGGCAAAGCAGGCGGAAAAAGCAGGTTCCTTCCAATTGCTCGACTCAGCAGATTCCCAAAAGGCTGCACAAATGCTAGAAGATGCAGGCCAAGCAGATGAAACGATTTCGCTAGTCTATGATCTCGATGAACCGGCAGATAAAGCAAAGAAACAAGAAATTTCTACGACTGCCAAAGAGATTGCGAATGCCAGCAAGATTGTGACGGATGTTCTAGATCCGTTTGAAAGTAAAGACATGGAAGACCAACTCGTTTCTGAAGATCGGAAAACGGTATTACTTCCTATAACGGTAGACGGTACAGATGATGAAGTCATTCAGTTGGCTGATAAAATAAAAAAAGATATTGTATCTAAAGAAGACAAAGTGTATATGACTGGCGAAGTAATCATCAATCATGACGTAAATGAGAGTGCGCAAGAAGGGCTAAAAAAGACTGAGATTATTACGGTTGTATTGATTTTCGCTTTATTACTCATTGTTTTCCGCTCGATTGTGACACCATTCGTTCCGTTAGTGGCGGTAGGGATCACCTATTTATTAAGTCAGTCCTTCGTAGCGTTCTTTATCGACTGGTTTGGATTTCCGGTTTCGAATTATACCCAAATATTTTTAGTGGCAATTTTATTCGGTCTTGGAACAGATTATTGTATTCTGTTGTTAAGTCGTTATAAAGAAGAGTTACTAGCAGGGCATGACGTGGAAGAAGCGATTATTAATACGTATAAAACAGCAGGCCGCACACTTTTCATCAGTGCACTTGCGGTATTTATCGGTTTCGCGGCAATCGGTTTTGCAGACTTCCCAATATTTAAATCGGCAGTCGCAGTAGCGGTAGGGATTGCGGTGTTAATGCTCGTTCTATTCACTGTCGTACCGCTGTTAATGTCTATTTTGAAAGACAAATTATTCTGGCCTGCAAAAGGTTCAGCTACTCATAAGGATAGTAAATTATGGATTGCGTTCAGCAAATTATCTGTTATGCGCCCCTTACTTTCCATGTTCATCGTAGCCATCATTACGGTTCCGCTATTATTGACGTATGACAATGATCTATCCTTCAATACGGTAGATGAAATTGATGGAAGTAAAGAGTCTGTAAAGGGATTACATCTTATTTCAGATGCTTTCGGTGAAGGGGATTCACTACCAGTACAAGTAGTAGTAAAGAAAGATTCTCCCATCGTTAAAGAAGGAGATATCACCTATTTAGAAGCGATTTCCCGAGACTTGGAGAAAGTTGAAGGAGTCAAAAGTGTTCGTACTATCACACGACCGACTGGTGAAATATTGGAAGACTTATATGTAGATCATCAAATCGGTTTGATGGCAGATGGCTTAAACCAAGCGAATGATGGGATACAGGAAATTCGTTTAGGATTAGCGGCAGTGCAGTATAATTTACGCGACGTAGCTAATCAATTGCCTGCCGGTGGAACTAGTGGCGGCAGTGGCCTAATTCAAGCTGCAAACGGTATTGAGCAGATCAATGGCCAGCTCGCGCAGATTTCGGGTGGCTTGCAACAAGGTCTTCCTGCCGCACAAGCAGCTGGAGGGTTGAATGCATTAGGTAATGAATTGGATAAGATCAGTAAAGGCATTGCAGGAGCTGGATCTCAAATCAACCAAAGTGGTTCGCAAATTGGTCAATTAAAAGGTGGATTGAAACAGCTAGGCAGTGGTGTCAAAGCTTCCAAAGACGGTTTAGCAGAAGTGACGACAGGCCTTCAAGAAATTGCAAGTATGCTGGATGATATGGCGGATACGAAAAGTGTACGCGATACTGGTTTATTCATTCCAAAAGGTACGCTTGGTAATGAAGAGTTTGCACCAGTCATCGACCGCTATACATTCGATGATGAAAAAGGAATTTTGATGGAAGTCATCCTAAAGGAAAATCCTTATTCACGTGAAGCGATTTCTACTGTACATGAAATTAAAGATACGGTGAAACGCTCGGTCATTGGTACACCATTTGAAGATGCGGATTTGGCATTTAGTGGTATTTCTAGCATTAACTCAGATTTAAGTGATATTTCGTCCGCTGATTTTACGCGTACGGTAACTATCATGTTAGTCGGTTTGTTCGTTGTTCTCTTGGTCTTATTCCGTTCAGCTATCATGCCTTTGTATATGATCGGTTCGCTATTGCTGACATATTATACAGCGATATCTATTACGGAATTGATCTTCGTCAACGGTCTTGGTTATGACGGCATCAGTTGGGCAGTTCCATTCTTCGGATTTATCATGCTGATTGCGCTTGGCGTGGATTACTCGATTTTCTTACTCGATCGTTTCCGCGAAGAGAGTATTGGGGGTATGAAGATTCGTGAAGCGTTGATGTACTCAATGGCGAAGATGGGTACCGTGATTATTACGGCAGCTGTGATTTTGGCAGGCACATTCGGTGCTATGATGCCTTCAGGCGTTTTGAGTCTTATGCAAATCGCAACGATTGTTATTTCAGGGTTACTACTCTATGGTTTAATTATTTTACCGCTGTTAATTCCAGCCATTACGATGTCATTCGGACGTGGTGTATGGTGGCCGTTTAGAGGATAAAGGAAAAGGTGCTCAGCTACTGACTGAGCACCTTTTCTCTATGTTTATAGGAACAGTCTTACAGGGTAAAGAAAGGAAAAACGAATAGATAGGGGATTGCTACTTATGAAGTTACATACGGGGTCATTGTATTGGGAGTCGACTTTTACAAAAGAAGGTTTTGCAAAAGTAAATCGTCAAGATCTATATGATGTAGCGATAGTTGGTGGCGGGATGTCGGGTGCACTGACTTCATACGTATTATCGAATGAAGGCTATTCGATTGCGTTGATTGAACAAGAGGAAGTAGGTGGGGGAAGTACTTCTGCAAATACTGGTTTATTACAATTCTCCAATGATATTATGCTGCATGAATTAATAGAACAAATTGGCGAAGAGAAAGCTGTGGAATTTTATCGGGCATGTAAAGAAGCAATGAAAAATTTGCAAGACGTTGCGGAACACGCACCATTTGATGTCCATTTCCATACACGTGATAGTTTGTATTATGCCAGCACAGAAGAAGATGTGGCGAGATTGCGCAAAGAGTTTGAAGTGTTACAAAAATATAGTTTTCCGGTAGAATTCTGGAAGCCTGAAGATATTGAAGCGCATTTCCCATTTTCACAACCTGCCGCTATCGTGACGGCAGGGGATGCAGAAGTGAATCCGTTGCGTTTGTGTATGGGTGCCATCCAGTATGCATATGAAAAGGGCATGGACATATTTGAACATACCGAAGTACTCGGCATTCTAGATACAGAAGAACGTGTAATCATTAAAACGACGAATGGAGAATTTCAGGCAAAGTCCGTCGTGGTCACTACTGGTTATGCACCGACTCCGGATATGATGATCCCTCAAAAAGACTTAAAAGTTACGTATGCAGTCGCAACAAAGCCGATAGAAGATTTGTCATTCTGGCATGATCGTATGATGATTTGGGAAACCAAACGCCCTTATTTGTATATGCGATTGACGGATGATAATCGCATCGTGGCGGGTGGCTTGGATCAGAATATGGATACAATACCGAGTTCACAAGAAGAAATCGATAAGAAATTCAGGCAATTAAAACAGGAATTGCAAGAGTTGTTTCCTCACCAGAAGTTCGATTTTGAGTATGAGTGGACAGCGTTATTTGGAGAATCGACAGATGAGCTACCAGTAATCGGGCGCCATCCATTCGAGCCGCATATTTACTATTTGATTGGACTTGGCGGGAACGGAACGGTCTATAGTATGTTGGGTGCGTATTTACTGCGTGATGAATTAGCAGGGAAGTCGAATCCTAATGAACCTATAGTAGAAATAGAACGTTAAAAAACACGTGGGCATTAGTTCTTCAGTTGCTTATAACAAGTATAAACAGAAATCGGCTATCGAGAAGCTCATTCATACATGAGGTTCCGCGACAGCCGATTTTTTCAAGATGGTGTTAATAACGATATGGAATGATAAGAGAGTTTACAACGTAATAACGCCCATAGCCATTGCAATGAGGAATAATACGATACTGAACCCCCACATGATAAGGAATGAGTAGCGGATATGCTTGCCCATCTCTAAACCTGCAAGTCCCAATGCCAGCCAAAGTGCAGGCGAGAAAGGACTAACGAATGTTCCTATAATATTTCCTACGATTAATGCGTACGCAATGGAAATCGATGGAACGCCGAAGCCGGAGACAACTTGCTCTACAATCGGCAGTAATGCGAAGTAATACGCATCCGTACTAAGCAATAGATCGAACGGAACACCGAAAAGGCCGATGATGATGTGCAAATACGGTACGATGATTGCCGGTAACACTTTCACTAAATCGGTCGCTATCGAATCTAGCATATTGGTACCATTCAGGATACCGAGGAATGAACCGGCTGCTAGAATGATTGCAGCCATTAGTAGAGCATTCGGTGCGTGTGTCTTAATACGGTCCATCTGTTCATTCACAGTGCGATAGTTTAACGGAAGCGCGATACTGAATCCGACCATGAAGATAAAGCCTGCCGGCACTTTTCCCCAAACGAGTAAGCCGATCACGCTTACGGCAATCATCACGTTAATCCATAACATGTTTGGTCGAAGGAGAGAAATGCCTTTAGATTCTTCTTTTTGCTCTTCCTCTTCTCCAAGTTCATCTAGTTCGTCTTCAAAAAGTCCACTGGCTACTTTCTTAGCGATGACTCGCTTTTCACGTAATCCGAGTATGAAAGCAACTACGATTAATAGGAGTAGGCCAATGATTTGGATTTTGATAAGTGGACGCCATAATTCTGTAACGTCGACACCAAGTACAGCGGCTGCCCGCCCAAGTGGACCTCCCCATGGAACCATGTTGACGATACTTGCTGAGATGCCGACAAGCAGTAGCAGTAAGTAAGGACTCATTTTCAACCTTTTATAGAGCGGTAAAAGCGCAGGGATTGTAATGAGGAATGTGGAAGCGCCTGAGCCATCTAACTGTGCAATAGCTGCGATTACCACTGTCGCCATGGCAACAGCAATTACATTTCCTCGTGAAATTTTAATCATAGTATTAATTAGCGGGTCGAATACGCCGGCATCTTGCATAATGCCAAAGAACAAAATCGCAAAGATGAACATAATGACAACGCTAATAACAGATTCAATTCCGCTGTTGAAAAACTCTCCGATTTCTATGAAGTTGAATCCAGCAAAGAATGCACCGAAGATGGGAACTATAACCAGACCGACAATTGGTGTGATCCGGCCACTGATCAATAATGCGACGATAATAAAGATCGTCAGAATTCCAATAATACTTAACATAGCGATTTTCCTCCAATAGATAAAATGGTGAAAGAGGTATGTAAGCGGATACATACAAAAGTATCTGAATAATCCCTCTTAAGCTGTCCATAATGTACCATGAGAAAAAGTCGCTAAAAAGCTTGTTTACATAAGAAGGATATATTTCATATTACGTATTTTGTTCATTTTGTTCACGGGCAAGTATTTAAAGTTTTCTATATGTCCTTTCAGGTCTACCGACATCTCCATAATGTAGTTGCGCTCCTACTATTTCAACCGATACGAGGTACTCCAGATATCGACGTGCAGTAGAACGACTGACACCGGCTGCTTCACCTACTTGAACAGCAGTTATTCCTTCTGCTGGACTTTGAAGTAAAACATTTTCTATTCGTTCAAGTGTCAGACGGTCGATCCCTTTTGGCAATACGTTAGAAGTAGGATCCTGCCGCATTTCAGTACCAAATAATACGCGGTCAAGATCTTCTTGAGAGAGTTCATTTTTGGATGATAGCAATACTTTTCTTGAACGGTATCGTCTAAATGTTTCTGCAAACCTCACAGGCTCAACAGGCTTGATTAAATAATCCAACACCCCTCCGTGGAGTGCTTCCTCTACTATTTTCGTCTCTTTAGCAGCTGTTAGCAACATAATATCGATTGTGGGGAATTCTCTTCGTAGATGCCAAAATAAATCGAGTCCTGGACTGTCGGGTATGTAAACATCCAATAAAATCAGATTGGGTAGGGCTTCAGCCTGTCCCAAAAAGGCGATGGTCTCTGAGGCAGTTCTCGTTTCTGTCACGACCTTATAGCCGGCAATCTGTTCGATTAGTTGGCGGTTAATCTCTGCTACTCGAAAATCATCTTCCACAATTATGACTTGTATAGTACTGATCACGGGGAAATCTCTCCTTTATTTATCTTTTGGTAATGAGACGACAAAATATGTACCACCCAGTTCACTCGGTTCAATGGACAGCTGGCCATTCGCTGCTTCAATAGCATTCTTTGTTAAAGCCAAGCCGAAACCTCTACCTGCTCCATCTTTTGTAGAGAAACCGCGGGATAAGACTTTATCAAGTGAAGCTTCATCGATTCCCGGACCTGCATCATCAATTTCAAACAGCAGATCTTGTCCGATATCAGTAAAAGAAATCGATATGTCCCGGGAAATGGCGCGTTCGTCATAAACTGCATCAAATGCGTTGTCAAGAAGATTTCCGATAGCTGTCAGCAGTGCTTGGCGGTTTAAGTCGGATAGTATGGAATGTAATTGGCTGTCGGGCTGGACGGATACATTAATTTGCAATTCACTCGCTTGACTTAGCTTTCCAACAAGTAGCCCACTAATATATGGATCATCTATATTATCAAGAAGTGTGTTTGTCCAGTGTTGCTGGATGTTTGTTTCTTCTTGGATGAAATCGAGCACATCATCTTTCTTGTTCAGCTGCGTCAGTCCCATGATCGTATATAATTTATTTGAGAATTCATGTGTCTGAGAGCGAAGAGCGTTAGCATATTGTTGGATATGTGCCAGTCTTTTCGTCAAATTCTCAATCTCGGTTTTATTCCGGAAAGTGGCGACTGCACCGAGCAATTCATGCTCGTAGAAAATCGGTGCACTATTTACATAAACGATATGATTGTTGAAAAGCCTTTCCTGATCGAAGACTGATTTGCCATGCTCTAGCACATAGGGTAAATCAGAATTCGGGAAGCACTCTTGTATAGGTTTACCGATCCAATCGTCCGCTTGTTGTTCACCACCTGTCAATAGTTTTAATGCGGTGGAGTTGATCATCGTAATGAGGCCATCCTTATTGGTAGCAATAATACCTTCATGAATAGAGTGCAAAATGGTTTCTTTTTGAAAGAGTAAATGTGATATTTCTTCAGGCTCCAATCCAAACAACACTTTTTTGATATAGTTCGCGATCAGCACTGCACCAATGATGGCAGCTGTGCAAATACCAAGAAGGACCAACCAGATTTCCTGGCTATATTCCCAAATGATTGATTCGATAGAGCCTACCAAGAAACCTACAGAGACGACACCAACAATTTCTCCATCTAAGTAGACCGGAGCTTTTGCACGAAGTGAGCTTCCTAATGATCCAATTGATTTAGAAATATAGGATTCTCCGTTACTTAACGCACGTTCATTATCTTCACCGATCATCTTTTTGCCGATTCGGTCAGGACTCGGATGGGCATAGCGGATTTCTTGTTGATTACCAACAACGATAAACTCGGCGTCTGTCTGTGCTTGGATTTTCTGCACGATAGGCTGGATAATAGCGGAAGGGTCATTCGAATCAAAGGCCTGAGAAATCTCTGGTATCACGGCTACACTTTTTGCTACACTGAGAGCCCTTTCACCAATTTGAGTTTCTAATGTGTCCGTGACGAAGAAACTCATGAATCCGCCAATCAATAGAATAATCGCGACAGAAAGCGCACCGATTAAGCCGATCATTTTCAAATGGAGATTGATAAAAGGTCTGTCATTCGTTCGATGAATGGATAAATCTTCTCTACGTATACGGATCATGTCGAACCTCCGATAAACATGTTAGTAAATATAGAATACCATGCGATGCATAATATTAAATGGTATTTCGTTTAAAAAGTGGAAGAGTAGAGTGGAAGGGAGGAGTATAGAGTGGAGGTTCATATAGTTACTCAATTCTACGCATAAAGCTAGTTCTATTATTTATTGTAGTAGACATGGATCGCTTCTTGATCATAAAATCGGTTATCGTCAAGCGGATCTACACGCTTATGTACCTACTTCGGATATGACCGTTACGCAATAGGATGTGAAAGGTACATAAGCGATTATGACCCAGCGAATCGAAGGACTGTCTTTTTAGAGCGCGTTTACATGAATCATCTGTAAATGACCAGGTAACACTGTAATCTGCTGTGCAGTATCTTCGTAGATTTCCCCGTCCATGTCTACTTTCTTCCCGACAGGTTGCACAATGTCCAATTCTTTTATTTGAATATATTCGAGTTCAGATAATTGCTTATTTTCCACAGCAGGATCTTGTAATGCAAATAGTTCTTTGAAAGCAGCTAAGTTGGAATCACGCACGATCAAAATGTCTAATTTTCCATCAACAGGTGATAGGGAAGCGATGGGAAGTTCAGTTGTACCAATAAAGCGTCCATTTAGTACGAATAGTAAAATAGCCTCTCCTTCTAATATCTCGTCAGTAGATTGCACTTTATAATGAAATGATTCAGTTTGATTCAACGTACGTAATGTACTGAGCACATAACTAATCGAACCAAAGCGCTTCTTTTCTTTTGGTTTTATATTTTCGGATGTATCGGTTACTAGTCCAATTCCCCAAAAATTCATAAAGTAGTGCTCGCCCACTTTTCCTATATCGGTTTTGATAATAGAGCCGTTGAGTAAAGAAATGGCTGCTTCATTCAGAGTTTGTGGAATACCTAATGACCGACTGAAATCGTTTGATGTACCGCCAGGCAATATAGCTATGACCGGACGTATGGCGAGTGGCGCGATACTATTCATGCATGTGTGTATAGTGCCGTCACCTCCAAGAATAATGAGTAAGTCTACTTGACTGCTATATTTTACACAAGCTTGCTGAAGTTCATCTTTGGAAGCTGTATTCAGCACGATGAGCTCATCTACTGCTTGCGCGAATATGTGAAGTGTTTCAGAGAGCTTCTGTTCCGTGTCTTCCTCTCCAGCAGAACGGTTATATACAAACAATGCCCGCTTGAAATGAAGCATATTCTTCACATCCTTTTTTACTTTATTATTCCCGATAACGTGATGTAGAAACCAGAAGAGTTATAAAAAAGCTAGAAATAATAGACGAGATGATGTAAAAGTGAATAGGTTATTTTATTCGAGTGGTAGGGAATGGTAAGGACAAAGGAGTGAATAAATATGGAAATCTATACAGTTGGGCATTCCACTCATACTAAAGAACAGTTTTTGAAGTTATTGGATGATGCGGGTATTGAAAAGTTAGTGGATGTTCGTGCATTTCCCGGTAGTCGTAAATTCCCCCATTTTCATGAGGATCGAATGAAAGAATGGTTGCCAGCACATGATATTGCCTACCGACATTGTGGCAAATTAGGAGGACGTAGGAGGAAATCCAAAACTATTGATAATGCAGTCAATAAAGGATGGAATAATCAATCCTTCCATAACTACGCGGATTACACGTTGACGCCCGAGTTCGAAGAGGGGATCGCTGAATTGATGAATGAAGCATCACGACAACGAATTGCGATATGCTGTTCCGAACGCCATCCCGCAAGATGCCATCGCTTGTTGATTAGCAATTGGCTCGCAACACATGGTTGGAATGTAAAACACATTATTGATGGACCTAAGGAAAAGACTTTAATTGAAGATCATGAAGTAGGGAAGTGGGGCGCTGAACCTATTGTTTTGGATAACGGAGAGTTGACATATCCTCCTGAGCTAAATGAAGACGAATAAAATAAGTGCCCTTTTATAATAGGGCACTTATTTTATTCATATAAAGTTTTATCATGTGATCCGTCAGCATGAAAGACATTTAATATACCTTCATGTTCGTTTACATACTTTTTCGCCTTTTCAAGTAATGCGGACTTAGTATCTTCTTTAAACAGTACATGATCACTTCCGGTTTTTCTGAAAATCCATTCGTCCTCTCGCGGTTTTACTTCATAGTGAGGACGACTTTCACTTTTGCCATTTACATACTCATGTGCTTGTGCAGTTGCAATGGCAATAGCGCGCTCGTCGGAATAATTTTCACGCAACAAAGCATTGGCTATTTCGATTGCTTTATTGCGTACTGAAGGGTCCAAATTTTTTAACGAAGCAGGAAAATCATTTTTACTCCATGGCATATGACATCACCTCCTAATTCACAAATTCCCGTTTTTAATGAATATAAACGGTCTTTCGAATTCTCCTTGAACTTCATCCCGCACTTTGAATCGAATAAAGTCGAATATCATCTAATTGTCATTTTATTTGAAATTATTTGATTACTAGTTAAATAACTGATAGTCTAAAGACGTTCATATGAACTTAGCGAATGAGTTTTATGGTGAGAGTAGCTTTTTTCGTTTTTGATCTCACTAGGGGAACCTTATGAAGACAAATACAAACTGAAGGAGTGAATGCATTGTCTCTATCTGTGCAGCAACTATTGGAAAGCAAAGGGATTCAAGCTAAGCCAGAACATCTGGAAATCTTAGAAAGTCGCTGGAATGGAATGCAAAAGTTAAGAGGTACACTAGAGAATGTGAAAATCGAGGATGCCGATATCGGGCTTCGAAATATTCCTGGAGGTGATCATATTGGCTAAAGATTTAATTCAGAAATCAGTTGAGGAATTGGCACCGCTTTTAGAAAGTGGATCACTTTCACCAGTTGAGCTAACGAAGGCAGTGCTTGATCATGCGGAAGAAACGCAGGATACGATTAATGCCTATATGACAATTTATCGGGAAGAAGCAGAACAATCGGCACGTGAAGCAGAGAAAGAGATCAAAAATGGAAACTATCGAGGCATGTATCACGGAATTCCGATGGCCTTGAAAGATAATTTATACTTTAAAGGTAAAGTGACGACGATGTCATCTAAAATTCATAAGGATTTCATTCCGGAAGACGATGCGACTGTAGTCAGTAAGTTAAGAGACGCAGGTGTGATCTTTACCGGTAAACTAAGCATGCATGAATATGCTTGGGGAATCACGAACAATAACCCCCATTACGGACCTGTCAGAAATCCTTGGGATACCGATAGAATTCCTGGCGGTTCGAGCGGTGGTTCAGGAGCCGCTGTAGCGATCGGTTCAAGTGTTGCGTCACTTGGAACTGACACGGCCGGATCCATCCGAATTCCGTCATCGATTTGCGGTATCGTCGGATTGAAGCCGACCCATGGGCGAGTCAGTAAATATGGATGCTATCCATTGGCGTGGTCACTCGATCATATCGGACCGATGACTAAAACGATTAAAGACGCAGCGGGAATGATGGACATTATTTCAGGGTACGACAAAAAGGATCCAACTTCTATCAATACCCCCGTAGGTCAACATTTGGAGAGAATAAAGGGGGATGTCAACGGTTTAGTTATTGGCGTTAATGAAGAATATTTCTTTAATGAAGTAGACAACGACGTAGATCAAGTGGTGCGTGGAAATATAAAAGCGTTGACCGATCAAGGCGCGCGAGTAGAAGTGGTCAAGATTCCAACTCTAAAATATGCAGAGTGGGCAGAGCTGATCACATCACTTTCAGAAGCGTCTACCATTCATCACGAAGACATGTTGAAGCGTCCGCAAGATTTCGGTGATGATATCCGCATGCTGTTCGAACTAGGAGAACTGCCATCTGCTGTCGATTATCTGCAAGCACAGCAAGTACGTCGTCAATTAAAGCAAGAATTCCATGAAATATTCCAAAAGGTCGATGTATTGATTGCGCCGACTCTGCCAGTAGTGGCTAGTAAAATTGGTGATGATACTGTGGAACTAAATGGTAATCAAGTGGATTTGATTGACAACATTATACGCTTTACAGGACCTAGTAACTTAACAGGTAACCCTGCATTGTCTGTGCCGGGTGGTTTCAAGGGAGACCTTCCTGTAGGTGTGCAAATTATTGGACCTGCTTTTTCGGAAGCTTTATTGCTTGATGTTGGTTATGCAATTGAACAGACAAACCCTATGAAAAACAGAAAACCCGCTTTACTGACAAGAGCATGAAATGAAAAAAACTCCGCGGTCAACCCATGGCCACGGAGTTTTTGGTATGTACTCGCTCTTCGACGAAGCGGTACAGACTATTCGACTTTACTTCTTCACTATCACAAACCCAGCTGCACCAAACTTCAACCCAAATCCGTTTGGACATTTGCTGTTACTACTAGTATAACCTAACAAAACCGTCATAAACGCAAATCATCAAACTGTGAAGAATGTCATGTTACTGTAGTGTTTGGCATCAAATTGAGATAAATTACATGAACCTTACATGAGCCTTTCAATACAATATAATATGCTGAATGTTCAGACTATATACACACGAGTCAGAATACTCAACTACATTAATTTCGAGATAAACATTGTAGCAATTCCAAAATAAATTAGTAACGACAGAATGTCATTGATTGTAGTAATTAAAGGACCAGAAGCTACAGCTGGATCTACTTTAAATTTATTGAGAATCAAAGGAATAACCGTTCCTGCAATTGTTCCGATAATTAGTGTAGCCACCAAAGACGAACCTACTACTAATCCTAGTGTAAAACTGCCTTGCCATACATACGCAATCACAGCGATTGCGGCACCGCAAACGACACCTAATATAATGCCGACAATTAATTCGCGAAAGATTAAATGCAAGGACTTTTTCATATTCAAATCTTCAGACACTAGACCACGCACAACGACTGCTAAAGATTGAGTTCCTGTATTACCGGTCATTCCAGCAATCATCGGCATAAAGAAAGCGAGAGCGACAACGGCTTCCAATGTTTCTTCAAATTTGGAAATGATGCTTCCTGAAACGAGTCCGATAAATAATAAAAGAATGAGCCAAGGTAGTCTGCGATAGGCTGCTACAAGAGGTTTTGTCTGGAAGTCGATGGATTTACCTGAAGCAAAAAGCATTTCAATATCTTTATTTGCTTCTCTAACGACTAGATCTAGTACTTCATCGGCGCGTATAATTCCTACTAAGATATTCTCTTCGTTGACAACAGGTAGAGAGACGAAATCAAATCGTCCAATCATTTTGGCTACATCGCCTTGATCAGTTGTGTCGAAAACTTTGGCGAGACCGGTTTCCATGATTTCCGTTACGTTTCTATCTGGCTTGGCGAGCAATAGATCGCGGTAAGATAGTACACCGATTAATTGCTTGTCATCATTGATGATATAGACGTAATTTAAGTAATGAGCAAACGCTTCATAATGCTTGAGCTTTTCAATCGTTTTCTCGACGGTGTATGACTGATGAATCCATACATAACGTGTCGTCATAATACGTCCGGCAGAATCTTTCGGATATTTTCGACGCTGTCGGATATTCTTTTTTTCTTCGTGACGCAATTCCGCTATGAGTTTCTCCACTTGTCTATCTGAAAGATCAGCCAAAAGATAGGATAGATCTTCACCTTTCATTTCTTCCAGTAGTTCAGTGGAACGAACGGGTCCTACTAAATCTAATGCCCGCAATTGTTCATTTTTTGAAAGAAAGCCTAGCATGTGTACGAATGTATCTTTGTCTAGTACTTCCAAAAATGTAGTATGGCGTTTTAGCGGCAATCGTTTATATTGATCAGCTACTTCCGCGGGTTCTAGTTCACCAATAGCTTTTTTCAAGGATTCCAGATTACCATCTTTAATGAGTTGTATAATCGCTCGTGAAACATCATCTTGATTCCGGGTCACTGGCATGTAACGCACCTCTCTTATCTTTAAATAGTTACGGTCATTCAATCATTCCCCTATATAAAAGGAAAGAAACCATAAGACACAATTTAAAGTCATTTTAGCCAATAAAAAAAAGCCTCCATGGAAACTCTTTTGATTTGCTTTAGAAAGTCTTTGTCAGCTGGAATTGAATCGAACCATCGACTTTGTTCTAAATCTACTAGAACATGCTTTTTGCTATTTTTAAAACTACCCCTTTCTATCTACTTAAAACTTGAAATTGTATGAAATCGATGAATCGTATTGTGTATGTATAGGTCTTAACACCTCAATTATCATACAATTCCAACCGAAAACCCGTCATTTGTAACATATCAATTATCGATGTCACGGCATTGTTTCACGTTTGTAATCTTTTTGTAATATAGTCTTGGTAAGCTAAAGCTATCAAATCGTTAGGGGTGGCATATTGAAGAAGTTAGTATTTGCATTTACAGTAGCCATGTTCATTACAATATTCACGAGCGGAATGAACGAAACGTCTGCTGCAGCATCAGTTCATACAGTTAAAAAAGGTGACACACTATATAAAATATCTCAACAACATAAAGTGTCTGTTTCGAACATCAAGCAATGGAATAACTTGAAATCAACAGTTATTTATCCAAATCAAAAACTACGTTTAGTGAAGTCTTCTAAAGTGGCTGCTAGTACTCCGAAGAAACAAAACACGCCTTCCCGTTCAAATGGAGCAAGTGTTTCTAAAGAACTTATGGTAAGTGCAACTGCATATACAGCACATTGTAATGGCTGTTCAGGCGTTACTAGAACAGGATTGAACTTACGCAAAAATCCTAACTTGAAAGTAATTGCAGTAGATCCGCGAGTTATCAAATTAGGAACAAAAGTTCACGTTGAAGGCTACGGATACGCTATCGCTGGAGATACTGGCGGAGCGATCAAAGGGAATAAAATCGACGTATTCATTCCAAGTAAATCACGTGCTTACCAATGGGGACGTAAAAATGTAAAAGTGAAAGTACTGAACTAAGACGTTAAAAGCTCACACAGCATAACTGCTGAGTGAGCTTTTTTGAATACTGAGTATCATCATCTATGTTAAATAAAGGAGACGACTTGGTTTTTTCCATTCCTTTTTGCTTGGTAAAGAGCGAGATCCGCTAAATGAAATAAATCATTGAAGCCTTGCATACTACGCATTTTATTGTCACTCAGTCCTGTGCTGATAGTTATTGGAATGGGGATCACATCTGAAGTGGTTGACATAGACTCAATTTTTTTAGCGAGTAAAGTTGCCTTTCTTTTTGCATCTACCAAGGAAATATCTTGCATCACTAAAACAAATTCATCACCACCGAAACGAGCAAGTACGTCCTCTTTTCTAATTTCATTTATAGAAGTATGAGCCACGAATTTAATCGCTTCATCGCCGATTAGATGGCCATATGTGTCATTAATAGTTTTTAAATTATCGATATCATAGACCATGCACACAACGGATTTTTTAGTTAGGGTTGCGTCGGCCAACCATAGATTAGTCGTTTCTTCCAAATATTTTCGGTTGTAGACACCTGTTAAGTAATCCAAGTTTTCGCTGGTCTTAATAGAAGAACTTTGCAAACGTATTTGCAATTCGTACGCTGCTTTTACCCAGCAACTGTCTTCGATTTCATGCAATAAATCGATGTATTCTTTCTGGATGATTGCTAATTCATCAAAACTACAAAGTTTTTCAGCCAACGCAATGCGTTTTTGCTGAATTTCTTTTAGGAGAGTGTAATCTCTCCATTTTTCTTCTTTTTCTTTCGCTATGGTATAAAAATGGAAAGCTTTTTTAGAATCACCTATGAAATCATAAAATCTACCTTTAAAAATTTCGAGAATTGCTATTTCACGAGGATGATTGTGTATAGTAGGTAGTTGGCTTAAATACTTTAGGCTAGTCATCGCGCAATTGGAGCTTTGTAAATTGATAGCGGATTCAATTGCGTATAAATGTGCTCGAATTAGTAAAATTTCTCTGTCTACATCTTTCATCTCTGCGTTAGAAATGGCCAACTGGGCAAACTTCAAAGCTTGCTCGTATTGTTCTATTTTATTGTGTAGATGACTTAGTTGACTGTATGCCCTGCTGATATACGAATAGTCTTCAATTTCCAGCGCGATGGATAGCATATCTTCTAGTAATTTTTGTCCTCTAGTATAATCTAATGCAAATGAGCTGACGAAGTATTGCAAATAATAAGAGCGCATCCAATCGGACTTTTCGCCATATGAAATACATTGTGAATGATGCTCTTCTATATGGAAAAGAACTTTTTTGAAATTTCCAACGTAGTAATAGGAGATAGCGCACATGTAATGAGCCGATAGAACGGCTTCTCTATTTGAAAACAACATACCTTTCCTTAATAAATCTTCCGCATGTCTAATGACTAGATCATGGCGTCCATCATTTATCACTTCGTTAATTTTACGTTCCACAGCATTTATCTCATTTTCCCCTGACATAGTTTCTCTCCTCCATAATGGGAAGTATCAATTTTTTACTAGTATATTCATTCCTTTTCATGTTTGGAATACATTACCATTATATCATTTTAGAAATAAATAGATATAATCAAATAGGCCATTTTAATGAGTGATTTCATTTTTTTATACTGGTATTTAGTTGTTTATACCCCGGTATATAAAAGTATAAACGTCCTACTCCAAAGTTATGAAGTAAGACGTTGAATTATACATTATTCATTTCTTATTTTAATTGGATTTGTTTGAATAAAGAAATGAAGTGTTCCGGCTCCTCTTCAATTTCAAACGTAAAAACTCCTTCATTGGTATGCAGGTAAAATAATCCCGTTTGTCCTGAGAAAGGGCGGTAGGATAAATCAAAAACGTGTTGCAAGGGGAAAGTTCGCTGGGATGTTGTAATCCGATCTTGGAATAAACAAATTGTGTGGGTGGACTTTTGAAATGTTTGTTCTAAGCGGTCCACGACTCGTTGGATAGAAATATACCTTAGCGAAAGAATTAACTGATCACCTGAGTTATTCATTAATTAACCTCCTGTTTCGCCCATATCATAACATGGAGTATTATGCTCATAAAAATGTTAGGAATACTAAAAACTAAAATAAATCTATAGAACTACTTTTTACGTAAGTGAATTGCTAAACGAATTATAGCCAATAGTAAAAGAAATGTTACGGCGCCAGCTGTGTCTAAATAAACGTCTTGCATTGTTGCTGTACGGCCTCCTGTGAAGTATTGGTGCAATTCATCAGCGCATGCGAGTAGAAAAGTAAATAGAGCCGCCAACAATATGCGTCCCTTACTTTTAGGTAATAGCCAGTAAATTACTAACGCTAAAAATCCAAATGTAAAGAAATGTGCAGCTTTTCTTATTAGAAATTCTACAAAGTGATAATATCCACGTTCTTCAATAGAGATTGTTCTATTCCAATAGTTGAACTCCCATGTCGACAGAGTATCTTTCCCAGGTTCTCCAGGTAGCAATTCTTGTAATGTGGAGACAAGTGATTGCTGTTCGTATGTCTGACTGGACGAGATCGACAGTCCGACTAAAATGCTAATGAGTATGAGAAGTGCAAGTAATTTTTTCATATGGGGATTGTATCATAAAAAGTATCTTTATGATGTAAGCAAACTATATTTTTATTTGACTTTACTTAGTTACAATCTTGTTACCTGAATGTAATATGCCAGTTGTATAGTACATTCAGATTGGTAGTTCATAATTTATGCTGGCTATCCTACATTTTCCATTACCAACCGTGGGAAAGTATGTTAATATTAATTGGAGTAGCTAGTAATCACTTTTTTCTTTTATATTCTTAATTCTTTTAATAGTCTTTTGGATTATTTAATAGGAAAGAGGGTATTAGAGTAAGAGAGTGGTTTTTATGCTGCTCTACAACCAACCAGCATTTACGCTTACAAACACACTAGAGGAGGAAATTATTTAATGAAATCTCAAACAAAAAAGAAGTACAGCAAGTATCTAACAGGTGTAGCATCAGCGGCATTAGTAGCATCAGCGGTGGCACCAGTTGTCAGTGCTGCAGACTTCAATGACGTTGCGGACACTAACTCACACAAGGAAGCAATTGATGCACTAGCAGCAACAGGTGTTATCAATGGTTATCCGGACGGTTCATTCAAGCCTAATAAAACTTTAACTCGTTCCGACGTAGTGAAGTTAATGGGAAAATGGCTTGTATCACAAGGTTATTCAATTCCGACAGACTATAAAACTAACCCACGCTTCACAGACTTAACATCGAAGTCTAATGACGAACTGTTGCAATCAGCAGCAATCGTAAAGGATAACGATGTATTTAGAGGATATGAAGATGGATCATTAGGCGCGGCTGGTTCTATTACCCGTGAAAATATGGCGGTTGTATTAGTTCGTGCGTACGATTCAGTTAACAAAACGAGCCTATTAAAATATGTAAAAGAACAAGAATTCGATAGAGATGTTAAAGATTTGAACAAAGCGAAAGCTGAAGCACGCACTGCAATCGATGTATTAGACTACTTTGACATTACGAACCCAGCTGCACCAAACTTCAGACCGAAAGAAACAACGACACGTGCACAATTTGCTTCATTCCTATATAAAACTATTCAAGTAGAAGTACCAGGAACTCCAGCTCCAGAAGTATCTGAAATCACTTCTGTTACAGCAACTGGCGAAAAGGAACTTGAATTAGTTGGTAAGAACTTACACACGTTAAAAGCAGAGCAATTAAAAATTGAAGGAAATGAACTGGCTTCATTTAAAGCGAACGAAGACGGTACAAAAGCGACAATCGAATTAAAAAACGAACTGACGTCGGGTAAAGAAATGACTCTTCACTTGACGACAAAAGCAGAAGTTGAAGGCGAAGAAGATGTAGTTACTTCTTATAAGTTCACGTATGAGTTAAAAGTAGAGAAAGTTACAGCTACTACTACTCAAGTAAATGCTGGTACTGCTGGTCAGAAGTTAGCGTTTAACGTTGACGGTAAAGCAGTTGATATGAAGAAATTGACGGATGCTGGTTATAAAGTTACGTTCCAGTCTACTAATACTGGTGTATTCTCTGATCAGGCAACTGGTACGTTGGAGTCACTCGATGCGGGTACAAAATTCTCTTATAAAGTAATCATTACGGATAAAGATGGAAAAGCTATCGAATCAGAATTAGTAGATGTTAAAGTAGTAGACTTCGCTAATACGGTTTCAGAGATTAGTAAAGTGACAGTTATGCAAGGTGATGTAAAAGTTGAGAGTGGGAAAATCTCACTTGAAGATGGCATAGTTGATGTGAAAGTTGACGAAGCTATTACACTAACTGGAGCAACACAAAAGAATCCAACCGCAACATTCACTTCTTCTAATCCAAGTGTAGCAACAGTCACTTCTGCTGGACAAGTTACACCGATCAGCGCGGGCGAAGTTACGATTGTAGCAAAAGTTGGCGATGTAACAAAAGACATAAAGCTTACAGTAGGTGTAGGTAAGCGCGTGGCAAGCAGTGCTACATTATCATCAACAGAGACTAAGTTGATACAAGGTACTACTCAAGGAACAAATGTAGTAGTTAAAGACCAATATGGTGATTTGTATGCTGGTGATATAACTGTCGAGTCAAAAGACGCTGAGATTGCTACTGTGTCTACAACTCCTTTAAAAGTGACAGAAGGTAAAACTACTGTAAACGTGACAGGAGTAAAAGCTGGTACAACAACTGTCCAAATTAAATCTGGCGATACGGTTCTAGGCAACATTGCAGTTGCTGTATCGGACGATGTAACACCAGCAACTAAAAAGTTGGAAACATCTTCCGCTTCAGATGACTTAACAATTGATGCTATTGCCGGTTCAAAAGATGGCTCTGTAGAATTAGCTTGGAAACAGTACAACAGCCAAGGATTTTACGTAAGTGACGACAAAATTGGAACTGAGTATCAAGTGACTTCATCCAATCCGAATGTTGCAACAGTTACAAAAGATGATGCAACAGGTAAACTAACTGTTGTTGCTAAAGAAGCAGGAACTACGAATATCTTGATTAAACAAGGAGATATTACAAGAGCGACTGCTACGATCACTGTAGTGAACTCAACTCCATCGATTTCTTCAGTAGAGTTTAAAGAAACGAAACCTGTTATCACTTCAGGAAACTTTGAAATGCAAGTAGTAACTGGCGATGGAATTAAATTAACTTCATCAGAAGCTACTCCACTAATGAAAAATGACGGCACTATTTATATGGTAAACGAAGGCGCTGAAATCAAATTAGGTACGATCGCAGCGGTCTATTCTGGCGATGCTGCAGCTGTTACTGATTTGAATATAGACGGTGGTAAACTTTCAGGTAAAGCGAATGCAGGTGCACAAGGTACAATCGTAGTAAGCGTGAAAAAAGCTGGACAATCTAGCGCGATTGCTACTAAGCAAATCGAAGTTAATGTTCCAAAATAATTAAAATATGCTATTCACAATAGTAAACTAACAACACTCCAGCCCTATTCCTTGAAGACATTCAAGGAATAGGGCTTTTTACGTTTAGTCAGCTACTTATCAAGGGTACAGGTAAAATACAAACAATCAGAAAGGAGTGGAGCTATGAATTGGTTAGAAGGAATTAATTTCACAACTTCATTGGTAGTTCTCATCGTCTTGGCGATCCCCATCAGTATGGGAATTTTCCTATACTTTTTTGATCGCAGTCAAAAGCAGCATGCGATCTTGCGCAACTACCCGATTTTGGGCAGAGTACGCTATATGTTCGAGAAAGCGGGACCAGAAGTCAGACAATATTTATTCAACGATGATAATAGTGGAAAACCATTTAGCCGGGAAGAATATTTACATATGGTGATGCCGGGGAAGTATTTGAACAGTATCATCGGTTTTGGATCTAAACGAGACTTTCAAGAGCCTGGTCACTATATTCGTAATGCCATGTTCACGAAACAGAATGAAGAAATGCGTGTGGATAATGATAGTCTATTAAACACTATGCGCTATGAGGTGGATACAGACAATTTATTCTCGCGTAAAGAACATCGTGAGGAAATTACAACATTGCCTTGGTTGTTACCTGAGGAAGATGCAATTGTATTAGGTCCAAATTGTCAGCATCCATTTGTTGTGCGTAGCTTATTAGGTCAGTCCGGAATGAGTTATGGGGCACTCGGAGACCATGCAATTACTGCACTATCTAAAGGTATTGGTATGGCTCAAGGTGCATGGATGAATACAGGCGAGGGTGGTGTATCAGACCATCACTTAGTAGGTGGAGCAGATATCATTGCGCAAATCGGGTCAGGTTTATTCGGCTTCAGAACAGAAGATGGGCAGTTTGATTTGGAAAAAGTAAAAGAGAAAGCAAAAATTCCACAGATTAAGGCATTTGAAATCAAGTTGGCTCAAGGAGCAAAAATGCGTGGGGGACATGTTGAAGGAGAGAAAGTCACAGAAGAGATTGCGGCTATACGAAATGTGAAAGCTTATACATCTATCAACAGTCCAAATCGTTTTAAACAGTTCCACGATTATCCAACTTTATTTTCCTTCATTGAAGATATTCGCCATGCAGGTGGTAAACCGGTTGGTATCAAAATAGTTATTGGAGGGAAGCAAGATGCGGAAGAATTAGCGTCTTATATGTCTGAGACAGGCATGGGTCCTGATTTTATCTCACTTGACGGAGCAGAAGGTGGGTCAGGGGCTACCTATCAAGATTTAGCGGATAGTGTAGGCTTACCCCTTCGTTCGTCACTTATTCTACTTGATGATGCGTTGCGTAAGTTTGAAGTGCGTGATCAAGTGAAAATCATTGCATCAGGGAAAATTATCACACCTGATAAAGCGGCAATTGCATTGGCTTTAGGTGCAGATTTGATTCAAGTGGCACGTGGTTTCATGATTTCAGTAGGATGCATCATGGCAGAGCGATGCCATACGAATACTTGCCCAGCTGGTGTCGCAACAACGGATAAGAGTCTACAACGAGCACTTGTTGTAGAAGAGAAGAAGTTCCGTGTGACCAATTATATTTTGACAATGAGGGAAGGATTGTTCCGTGTAGCTGCAGCTGCAGGACTGGACTCTCCAACCAAGTTTGAACGACATCATGTAGTGTATAAAGACGAGCGTGGAAAAGTCCATTCAATTGAGTGAAAAAACGACCTGATGAATGTTCATCGGGTCGTTTTACTGATTATAGTCTTCTGAAACTATTGAATTTAGATTTCCAGTATGGATTGTTTAGGCTGACAACTTCTGACTTCTTGCCACCTGCATGAACAAATTTATTGTTTCCCACATAGATTCCTACATGCGAAATCCCTTTGCGGTATGTATTGTGGAAGAATACTAGGTCTCCAGGTTTTGGCGATTTAATTTTTGCCGATTGGTTGAATTGTCCAGTTGTCGTTCTAGATACAGACTTACCATTTTTCTTGAATGAATACTGAATGAATCCACTGCAGTCGAATCCTCTAGTGGTAGTCCCACCGAAACGGTATGGGATTCCGCGCAAGTTCATTGCTGTTTTCACAACACCAGATCCGCCACCTTTAGTAGGAGAAGTTGCTGCTACTGCTTTGCCTGTAGATCTCTTTAATAGGGAACTGGAAACATATCCTCTTTTACCATTAACCTTTACTTTATACCATAATTGCTTACCTGCGTATTTTTGGTGTGTCAGTTGAACACGAGTTCCCTTTTTTAATGTAAAGACTCTTTTATGGTTTGTTCCAGCATCTGCTCGAACATTTGCATTATGTACTGTTATGTATGTACCATTCTTCGCTGTAGCTTTACTTGCGGCATCGGCTGTTCCGCCATTGAATCCCATAAACAGAACTGATGTCATCAAAATTGAACATAATAATTTTTTCACGAATGATTCTCCTCCAAAATAATGTTTATCGCTCTCTAGCTGCAAATAATATCTTACACGAGCTATGTAGTGTTAAACATTACGTTCATATTAAGAAGGAGTTACAAGAATGGTGCTTTGTAAACAGATTGTAACAAAGCAAAATAGCCTTCCTGTAGAAAGGAAGGCTTGTAGCGAATGAGATTACTTTCTAGGAAAAGAAGGAGGATCTTCTTCTACAATTTGTTCAGATAAGACAGCACGCTCTTCTTCAGAAGTAAGATCATTTGTCTGAATAGTCTCGTCTGACTTGGTTGACTTCAATACTTCAGGATGTGCAGCGTTTTGTAGTGGTTCATATCCACCATATGAGGGTTCAGATTCTATAGTTTTTGTCGTTCTAGAGGAATCGGTGATGGGTCTAGGCACAGGACTCGATAATCTGTCTGTTTGAAAAGTCTCGTCATTCGAATACACGCTGAGAGCCCATCCTTCATCTACATATAGCATCATGCCACCGTGTTGCACTTCTTCGTAATAGCGGTCTACCTGGGTCGTATCCATCCCGATGCCATACATCATTTGTTTGATATGATTTTCGCCTGTAAGGAAGTCCATAAAACGATCTGTCCACGTATCATATGCGGAGTACACGTCTGCTCCCGTTCTACTGCGCAGCATGGCTACATCGTTTTCATTTTTAGCGATTACATAAATATTGTCATCAAGATAACCGGTTTCTTTTAATTCCTCTATTTTGCTTAGAAGGTCAGCATCGTTGTAATACACACCAATAAATGTTTTGCTGATTAGTTCATCCATTGTATTGCCTCCCTCTTTATAGTTGCTCTACATAGTATACCCGTTTATTGTTCTTCAAAAACCTGCCGAACGTTGAAAAAGATTGGGGGATGGTATGTAAGATCAAGTGTAAAAAAAATCGTCTGTACAGAGTGAAGGAACTCTGCATCCACCTCCAAAATTTATCGCATGCATTCTACAATGGTCATTTCGAATAGAAACGAAGAAAAAGATTCATAATTGTGTCTGGTCATTTCGTTACATAACTCTTTAGCTGTACGTTTCATAGTATCGGTTTATTTGTTAAGGTTTTACAGATATGATAGGATACACAGTATAGTTAACAATAGAAAGGGTCGGTTTATCATGAGAAAAAGACAGCTATTGGCTCCGCTTAGTCTTTCACTTCTATTATTAGGAGCATGTAACGCGGATACTGAAAAAGAAACAGATGTAGACAAGGAACAAACCGAACCAGCTGAAAATGTCGTTAAAGATCCTATAGATAAATCTGAGACAACAGCTACTAATGATGAGTTAAAAGAGGAGTTTGGGAAAGAAGAAGGGGTATCAGAAGTAAGTTTGATTATTACTGAAGATGCAGGTGGCTTCGTCTTGCTAGACTTTGAAGTATCAGAAGACATGAAAAAAGAAGATGCTGAAAAAGTTAGTAAAAAATACTATGAACGTATTGAAAAAGAGTATCCAGAACATAGCATTGATATCCAAGCGCGTAAAAGCGGAGAAACATTTGTACAAGAAACAAAGGCAGTTAAATAATGAATGTAAAGATGCCGTCCTAACAATAGGGCGGTATTTTTATCGGTAATACTAATTGATATGTTAGTGAATGCGAATCAGTATAATATAACAATAGACGAGGCGAAGTAAAATCTCCTCTATTTCTATTTTGATCCAAGGCAAAAGCTTGCCCGTGCCACATACAAGTTTTCACTATAGAAATATCTGATAGTAGTTTGGATGTGTACTTTGCATCAAATGATGGTAGATTTGAAGAGTATTAAGTGAATCAAATAATAATTATCGTTGCTATGCAGTTGGTTACTTTTTGATTAGCTTACCGCTTCATAAATTTAGTTAAATTGTTAGAAAAGAATCATTGCGATACAATAATAGAATCTATAGATAGAGAGTGGGGAATTCATTTGGGAAAAAAAACAGCTATTGTACATTCAGCTATAGAAGTGTTTAAAGAACAGGGGATTGAGAAGACTAAAATTTCGGATATTGTTAAGCGTGCAGGGATTGCGCAAGGTACATTCTATTTATATTTTCCGTCAAAACTCTCTTTAATGCCTGCGATTGCCGAGGTAATGGTGGCCAAGACGATGGATGTGGTCAAACTCACTGTCGATCACGACGCATCATATGCCAAACAGTTCGAGCAGATGGTAGATGCAATATATGAAGTGAATAAAGAATACTATGAAATATTGGCTGTTATATATTCCGGCCTAGCTTCAACTGAGCATATTCGCGAGTGGGAATCGGTGTACGCGCCATTTTATGAATGGATTAGCGAAAAACTTGAAGCCGCCAAAAAAGCAGGAGCGGTTCGTCAATCGATCAAACCTGACCGGACGGCGAAGATTATTATTGGTCTTATCGAATCGACTGCTGAGCAAGTATTTCTTTATGCTCAACATGATGAAAGTGAAGCGGATAGACAGAAAGAAGAAGTCCTCGATTTCCTATCTCATGCACTGCAATTTCAAACAGTGGAAGGTTAACATAGCCAAATGTTAGCTTTTATGATAAAATGAATGATAGTCAGTCATAAGGACGACGAAAATTAAATTGGAGCGGATAGTATGAGTAAAGCGTGGCTATATGTCGCATTAACTAGCTTTTTTGAATTAGTATGGATCTTTGGATTTAACACAGCGACTCAATGGTGGCATTGGATAGTGATCATCGGCTTTATATTTGTGGATTTTCATTTCCTCACGAAAGCTTGTGAAGGTTTACCAACCGGGACGGTCTATGCGATATTCGCTGGAATCGGAACAGTCGGTACATCATTAATGGACGTCATGTTCTTCGGTGAACATATTAGTATAGGGAAGATCTTCTTCATTTTCATTCTAGTTATTGGTGTAGCGGGATTGAAGGTAGCGGATGGTCTGGATGAAAAGAAAGCGCTGAAGGGAGTGGAAGGCGATGGGGTGGATTCTAGTATTTTTGGCGGCACTAAGTGAGTTTGCCGGTGTCATAGGGCTGAAGAAATTTAGTGAAAATAAAACATGGACCAATGGCTTACTATACTACGGAGGGTTCGGTATCGCGTTCTACTTTCTTTATAACTCCTTTAAGTTTTTGCAAGTCAGTACAGCGTATGCTGTGTGGATTGGTGTAGGTACAGCTGGTGCCGTACTCATCAATATGCTGTTCTTCGGTGAATCGAAGAGTACAGGTAGAGTAGTGAGTCTCATACTCATCGTCATCGGAGTAGTTGGACTAAAAGCGTTATCATAAAATATATCTCCTTTCTTATAGAAGGAGGTGTACGTATAGAATGGAAAACGGACATGCCTATGTTAACAGGCATGTCCGTTTTATTGTATCCGAAAGATCAGCTACTGAGTTTTATCGATTCCAAGGCACGTTTACGTATCTCGCGTTCTAACATTTGGATGAACTCCAGATTTAGATGATACTTTTGGGCTTGTTGATAGGAATAGAGTAGCATTTGATCCGATAAATGTAACACAGTAGAACCGCCTCCTTTGGGATGAATTGATTGTAATCAGTCTGCATGCTTCTCTCTTGATGTTATATCTTACTTTACCAAATTTTCATAAAAAGAACAAGCGTTCTAATTGTCCACAATGCTAGTGGGTAATCTGTGGGTAATATGTGAATGGTTTACATAAACTACTAAGATACGCGGTGTATAATGTGTATAGAGTTATGAACAAAATATAAATGTCGAATGCTGTCGAGCGAAACTTATCATACACTACTAGTATTCTGCATAATTAATGAATACGTATCGCCCCTTTGAATAGGTATAGTAGAGTGTTAGTTACAATCTGCAGCAATTGATAAACGGATGGATAAGCAAAATTGAATAAAATAAAGCAAGAACTCTATTTCATAATATTTGTAATAAAAGGATCGTCATAGGAAGGACAAGCATGGCCTTCTATTTGTAGAATAAAGATTTTACCTATATTTTCTTCTATTTAATGAAAGTAACAAGGCCAAATAAAAAAATAAATTAAGATATTTTGATATGCAATATATCGCTATATACAGGGTATGTAAGCGTATTCAGATGTTTTAAATTAGTCACAATTAACGAAAAACTTTAAAAATACGGTTGACCTTTATTCATATACAAGATATGATTACAGCAATCTAGTTCATAGCGGTGAATTATTCACTAGCTGTTCAGAATATTCAACTGAATGAAATTAATGTAATTAGCAATTGATTCGTTCAATTAGTTTAGGAGAGATTGCAAATGAGAAGTGACATGATTAAAAAAGGAATCGATCGTGCACCACATCGTAGCTTACTATATGCAGCTGGTGTTAAAACGAAAGATATGAACAAACCATTTATTGGAGTGTGTAACTCTTATATAGATATCATTCCAGGACATATGCATTTGAACAAATTCGCGGAAGTAGTTAAAGAAGCAATTTGGGAAGCGGGCGGCGTACCGTTTGAATTTAATACAATTGGTGTAGATGATGGAATCGCAATGGGACATATTGGTATGCGTTACTCATTGCCAAGTCGTGAGCTAATTGCAGACTCAGCAGAAACAGTCATTAATGCACACTGGTTTGACGGAGTCTTCTATATACCTAACTGTGACAAGATTACACCGGGCATGTTAATGGCTGCTGTTCGCACAAATGTCCCTTCTGTATTCGTTTCTGGAGGACCGATGGAAGCGGGTGTTTCTGCAACAGGTGAGACACTTTCATTAACTTCGGTGTTCGAAGGCGTTGGAGCTTACAAAAGTGGTAACATGACAGCTGAAGCGTTGCTCGACATTGAACAAAATGCATGTCCATCATGTGGATCATGTTCAGGCATGTTCACTGCGAACTCTATGAACTCTCTAATGGAAATGCTCGGTATGGCTCTTCCAGGAAATGCGACAATCCTTGCAACTTCAAATGAACGCCATGTACTAATCAAAGATGCAGTGAAACACTTGATGAATTGTATCGAAAAAGATATTAAACCAAGAGACATCATTACAAAAGAAACAATCGACGATGCATTCGCACTCGATATGGCAATGGGTGGTTCTACTAATACAGTTCTTCACACATTAGCGATCGCGCACGAAGCAGAAATTGATTACAACATTGAAGATGTAAATGATGTAGCTAAACGAGTACCTTATTTATCGAAGATCATGCCAGCATCTGATTATTCTATGCATGATATTCATCTAGCCGGTGGTGTGAGCGCAATTATCAATGAATTGTGTAAAATCGATGGTGCGATCCATAAAGACCGTATTACGATCACTGGTAAAACGATTGCAGAAGATGTCGCAGGACATGAAATTACCAATACAGATGTCATTCGAACGAAAGATAATCCACATAGTCCAGTAGGCGGTCTGTCTATTCTATTTGGTAACATTGCTCCTGAAGGTTCTGTCATTAAAGTTGGGGCAGTTGATCCCTCTATCAAGGAATTCAGAGGAGAAGCGATTGTCTTTAATTCACAAGAAGAAGCCCAAGAAAATATTGATAATGACACGGTAAAAGCAGGCCATGTAGTCGTCATTAGATATGAAGGTCCTAAAGGTGGACCGGGAATGCCGGAAATGCTAGCACCGACCTCAGCAATTATGGGGAAAGGGCTTGGTAAAGAAGTTGCTTTAATTACCGATGGTCGTTTCTCTGGGGCATCGCGAGGTATTTCTATTGGACATATCTCACCAGAAGCTGCATCCGGAGGGCCGATTGCACTTGTAGAGAACGGAGATATTATCGACATTGATCTGACAAACCGTACGATCGAACTGGTAGTATCTGATGAAGTTCTTGCAGAACGGCGCCATGCACTGGAACCATTCGAACCAAAGATTAAAAAAGGCTATCTTGCTAGATATTCTCAACTAGTCACTTCAGCAAGTACTGGTGGAGTTATGAAAATTTAATATACAAAACGTTGATGAGGTTAAAGTAGATAGAAAATGTATTCACAGAGAGCCGGCGGTGCTGCGAGCCGGTAATACAGCTATTTGCGACATCCCCTCGGAGTGGATTGCTAAAAGGTATACCGATTAGGCAGTCCCGGGCTCGATATTCGGGCTCGTTAGCAATGAGAAAGTATAGCTTCGGCTTGCTTTTTCATAAGGTGACAATTGTCACGAACTAGGGTGGTACCATGAAAGCTTTTTCATCCCTATGTAAAGAGAGAAGAATTCTTTGCGTGGGATGAAAAGGTTTTTTTTTAGGTGAAAATGTCAGTGGCCAGTATAAATATAGTGGAAAATTGTAAGGAGGAGTTCAGTATGAGTGCTGAAGTACAAGAAAAACAGACTGCATCTATGCCAACGGAACAAGCTAAGAATAAACCTATGGATGGTTCTGCAATCTTGATTCAATCGCTTAAAGAACAGAATGTAGAAGTAATCTTTGGATATCCTGGAGGAGCTGTTCTCCCAATCTATGATGCATTATATAACGATCCGATTCCCCATGTGTTAGCACGTCATGAGCAAGGCGCAATTCATGCGGCAGAAGGATATGCGAGAGTATCCGGAAAAATTGGGGTAGTCATTGCCACATCTGGTCCTGGCGCAACGAACTTAGTAACGGGAATTACAGATGCCATGATGGACTCACTTCCATTAGTAGTTATTACAGGCCAAGTAGCAACCACTGTTATTGGATCGGATGCTTTCCAGGAAGCGGATATCATAGGGATTACTCAACCTATTACTAAACATAACTATCAAGTACAAAGTGTAGCGGACATTCCACGTATTATGCGTGAAGCTTTCCATATTGCTTCTACTGGAAGACCAGGACCAGTCGTTGTCGACGTTCCTAAAAATATCGCAACAGATATTTTCGTTCCTGTCGAAAAAGAGAGTAAAGAAGTGAATTTGCCTGGCTATCAGCCAACTACTACGCCGAATTATCTGCAAATTCAAAAAGCTTCGAAAGCTATCTCTGGTGCGAAAAAACCTATGATCCTTGCAGGTGCAGGTGTACTCCATGCAGGAGGAACAGCCGAGCTGAAGGAGCTTGTCGAAACGCATCGTATTCCGATCGTGAATACATTACTTGGCTTAGGTACAATTCATGGAGAACATGAACTATTCTACGGAATGGCTGGCATGCACGGTACAGCAACTGCCAACTACGCACTTAGTGAATGTGATTTATTACTCAATGTCGGTGCTCGTTTTGATGACCGTTTAACAGGTAACTTGGACGCATTCCTGCCAAATGCTCGTGTGATTCATATTGACATCGATCCGGCAGAGATTGGCAAAAACGTTGAGACTGAAATTCCAATCGTAGCTGATGCGAAAGAAGCATTAACCGCGTTGCTGAAGGCAGATTTCAAATCACCGGATACAGCAGAATGGATAGGCTATTTAAATGGTTTAGCAGACAAATATCCGCTTTGGTATCAAACAGATGAGGAGGCTTTATTACCTCAACAAGCACTTGAGATCATACATCGGATTACAAATGGTGATGCAATCGTCACGACAGATGTTGGACAGCACCAAATGTGGACTGCTCAATATTACCGTTTTAATAACCCCGACAACTGGGTAACGTCAGGCGGATTAGGAACGATGGGCTTCGGCTTCCCAGCGGCAATCGGTGCACAACTTGCTAGACCGAAAGATCGTGTAATTGCAGTGGTTGGAGACGCAGGTTTCCAAATGACAGCACAAGAGCTTTCGCTTCTTCAAGAAATGCGTATTCCGGTAAAAGTCATCATTTTGAATAACGGTGCACTTGGTATGGTACGTCAGTGGCAAGAGACATTCTATGAAGAACGTTACTCACAGTCACTAGTTCCAGTACAACCGGATTTCATTAAATTGGCTGAAGCATATGACCTGAGAGGGTATCGAATTCACAATTTAGAAGAAGCCGAAAAAGTATTTACAGAAGCACTATTATCTGACGAGCCGGTCTTGATCGATTGCCGAGTGAAACAACGTGAAAACGTCTATCCAATGGTGGCTCCAGGTAAAGGATTACAAGACATGATTGGAGTGAGTCCTCAGTGAAACGAATTATTACAGTAACAGTAATTAATCAGAGCGGGGTATTAAACCGTGTAACGGGACTGCTAATGAAGCGTCAATTCAATATTGAAAGTATGACCGTCGGCGCTACGGAACAGCCAAACAGATCCAAGATGACATTCCAAGTTCACGTAGAAGATGAGAAGAAAATTGAACAACTTGTAAAACAGCTGCAAAAGCAGATTGATGTTATTACAGTGAAAGATATAACAGACAAAGCAATCGTGTTACGTGAGTTAGCGCTAGTAAAGGTCATCTCACCACCACAGATTCGCTCTGAAATGAATAGTATTGTGGAACCTTTCCGACCGATAATAGTTGATTCCGGAAAGAATGTAGTAACGTACCAAGTAACGGGTGACCCAGATAAAATCGAAGCGTTTATCGATTTGCTGAAACCATATGGCATCAAAGAATTAACACGAACTGGCGCAACCGGCTTTGCCCGCGATATGCAAAAAGTTCAAGCACCACAGCTGTCAATTTTGAAACAGTAAAACACACACACACTTAGGGGGAAATTAAAATGACAAAAATGTATTATAACCAGGATATCAATGAAGGACTATTAGAAGGTAAAACTATCGCAATCATCGGATACGGTTCACAAGGGCACGCACACGCGCGTAACTTGAAAGATTCAGGCTTTAACGTAGTAGTAGGTGTTCGTGCTGGAAAATCATTCGATCAAGCACAAGCGGACGGTCTTGAAACACTTTCAGTAAAAGAAGCTTCTGAAAAAGCAGATTTGATCATGATCTTACTTCCAGATGAAAACCAAAAAGCAATCTACGATGCAGAAATCGAACCAGCTCTTGCTAAAGGTAAATCATTGGTATTCGCTCACGGTTTCAACGTACACTTCGGTGAAATCAAACCACCTGCTGATGTAGATGTATTCTTAGTAGCTCCAAAAGGACCAGGACACCTTGTACGTAGAACATTCGAAGCTGGTGGCGGAGTTCCTGCACTATTCGCAGTTTATCAAGACGTATCTGGCCAAGCAAAAGACGTAGCCCTTGCGTATGCAAAAGGCATCGGATCTGCACGTGGCGGCGTTTTGGAAACAACTTTCGAAGAAGAGACAGTTACAGATCTATTCGGAGAGCAAGCAGTACTTTGTGGAGGATTGACTTCATTAGTTAAAGCAGGATTTGAAACATTAGTAGAAGCTGGATACCAGCCTGAACTAGCTTATTTCGAAACATTGCACGAAACGAAACTAATTGTTGACTTGATGTATGAAGGCGGAATGGCTGGAATGCGTTATTCCATCTCAGACACTGCAGAGTGGGGCGACTTCGTTTCTGGACCACGCGTAATCGATGCAGATACAAAAGCACGTATGAAAGATATTCTTACGGACATCCAATCAGGCAAGTTCGCAAAAGAATGGATTGAAGAGAATAAAAACGGACGTCCTAATTTCAATGCAATCGAAGAAGCAGAAGCTAAGCACCAAATCGAAGAAGTAGGACAGAAGCTTCGCTCTATGATGCCATTCATCAACGAAGGAGCTAAATCAAAAGAGGAAGAAGTGGTAGCGAGTGAGAAAAATTGATCTTTTCGATACAACTCTTCGCGACGGTGAGCAATCTGCAGGTATTAATTTAAATACAGTAGAAAAGTTAGAAATCGCTCGTCAGCTAGAAAAACTTGGGGTAGCAGTTATTGAAGCAGGATTTCCTGCTTCATCCCCAGGTGATTTCGAAGCCGTTCAACGCATTGCCAAAACAGTAAAGAATTCCACTGTTACAGGCCTTGCTAGAGCCATGAAGAAAGACATTGATATATCATGGGAAGCATTACGAGGCGGAGAACAGCCACATATCCATGTGTTTTTAGCCACATCACCGATTCATATGGAATATAAATTGAAGAAATCTCCAGACGAAGTAGTGGACATTGCCGTGGATGCGGTCAAATACGCCAAACAGTATTTCCCACTCGTTCAGTGGTCGGCAGAAGATGCTTTCCGTTCTCATAAGGAATACCTGGTACGTATTATTAATAAAGTAATTGAGGCAGGAGCTACAACCATTAATGTTCCCGATACTGTAGGCTATGCAACACCTGCAGAATATGGCGCTCTATTTAAGTACTTGAAAGAGAACGTAACAGGAATAGACAACGTTAAGCTTTCCGCTCACTGTCATGATGATCTTGGAATGGCCGTTGCAAACTCTATTGCAGCAGTTGAGAATGGTGCAGATCAAGTGGAATGTACGATTAATGGTATCGGAGAGCGTGCAGGTAATGCAGCATTAGAAGAAATTGCTGTCGCCATGCACATCCGTAAAGATTTCTACAACATGGAAACTGGAATCAACCTAAAAGAAATCAAAAAAGCTAGTCAGCTTGTTAGTCGTTTGACAGGTGTAGTCATCCAGCCAAACAAAGCAGTTGTCGGTAAGAATGCATTCGCACATGAATCTGGTATTCACCAGGACGGCATGCTGAAAAACCGTGAGACATACGAAATTATTACACCGGAATTAATCGGTGAAACGGATAGGCCACTAGCGCTAGGTAAACACTCCGGGCGTGCTGCGTTCAAAGATCGGGCAATTACGATGGGGTTTGAACTGACTGATCACCAATTAAATGAAGCGTTTGATAACTTCAAAAAATTAGCGGACCGTAAAAAGGAAATTACAGAAGACGATTTGTTTGTTCTATTCACAGGACAGCAATTGGCTGATACGGATACACCAATTTACGAATTGCATAATGTTCAAGTTCAATATGGAACGAATAATATTCCGACTGCTACCGTGACAGCGACAGTGCCTAGCGGGGAAACAGTTACAGTGGCAACGACTGGTGCAGGTTCTGTTGAATCTATTTTCAACGCACTGGAATTGGCCGTTAAAGGTGAAGTACTCATTCTGGATTATCGTGTAACATCGATCGGTAAAGGCCGCGATGCACTGGGAGAGGCAGTAGTCAACTTAAGACATAACGGACTTGAGCTTACAGGCCGGGACGTAGCGCAAGACGTATTAGAAGCGTCTGCAAAAGCTTATTTGAATGCTATCAATCGTCAACTAGTTCGCGAACAATTGCGGAAAGAAGAGTTAATAAAATAAGCAACATATGTCAAAGGGATAGAGTATTCGATCGAGTGATACGAGATTGATCAAGGAGGAGAAGTTCTATGGAAAAGAAAGTAGCAGTATTACCCGGAGACGGCATAGGCCCCGAGGTAGTAGCAGAGGCAGTCAGAGTATTGGAAGTGATCGGCAGACGTTTTAACCATACATTCCATACAGAATATGGACTAATTGGTGGAGCAGCGATTGATGAAAAGAATAATCCACTTCCTAAAGAGACAATCGAGTTATGTGAGTCAAGCGACGCCATTCTTCTAGGAGCAGTGGGTGGTCCTAAATGGGATCAGAATCCATCTGAATTACGACCGGAAAAAGGGTTGCTTGCGATACGTAAACATTTCGATCTATTTGCAAACCTTCGACCTGTTGCAGCTGTGCCTTCTTTGATCCAAGCTTCTCCTTTAAAAGAAGAAATCGTCAAGGAAGTCGATATGATGATTGTTCGGGAATTAACTGGAGGTCTATACTTCGGTAAACCGAGCCGTCATACAGATCAATCAGCTGTTGACACGCTTGTATATACACGTGAAGAAATCGAACGTATTGTCGACAAAGGTTTCGAGTTGGCTCGCCTACGTAAAGGCAAAGTAACTTCTGTGGACAAAGCGAATGTGCTCGAATCCAGTAAGCTTTGGAGAAAGATTGTAGAAGAGAAAAAAGCGCAGTATCCAGATGTGGAAGTAGAGCATCAGTTAGTGGATTCCGCAGCAATGAAATTAATTACAAATCCCGCCTATTTCGATGTAATCGTTACAGAGAATATGTTTGGAGATATTTTGAGTGATGAAGCGTCTGTAATTACAGGATCACTTGGATTATTACCTTCAGCGAGTGTCCGTTCAGATGGTTTAGGTTTATACGAGCCAGTGCACGGTTCAGCACCGGATGTAGCAGGGCAAGGGATAGCAAATCCAGCAGCGACAATTCTTTCTGTCGCAATGATGTTGAAGTATTCATTTGGATTAGAAACTGAAGCGACAGCCATTGAAAAGGCTGTTAATACAGTATTCGAAGAAGGTCACTTTACAGCAGATTTGGCTGGCAAAGACCAACGTTCATTAACGACTAAAGAATGGACAGATAAGATTGTAGATGAATTAGATCTTCAGTTCGTTTCGAATAGTATTATGTATTCGTATATTTAAAAAAATAACGCTGTCTAAGTCTCGACATGCACATGAGGGCATACCGAAACTGGTGCGCCCTTTGTGTGTAGGTAGGGATCAGACTGACGTGTTGAAACAGATGCCACACATTATTATGGTAATGGCTTGGAAGGGGAAACAATTATGGCTAAAACAATTATTGAAAAAATATGGGATGAGCATATTGTGTACGAAGAAGAGGGAAAGCCGGATCTATTGTATATTGATCTACATCTGATTCATGAAGTCACATCACCGCAGGCATTTGAAGGATTACGTCTCGCAAATCGCAAAGTGCGTCGTCCGGATCTTTGCTTTGCGACGATGGATCACAACGTCCCGACAAAGAACTTACCGGTAATCAATGACCCGATTGCAAAAAAACAAATCACGACACTTCAAAAAAACTGTGAAGAGTTTGGTGTGCAATTGGCAGATATGCAACATCCAGACCAAGGTATTGTGCATATTATCGGTCCTGAGTTAGGATTGACACAACCAGGAAAGACGATTGTTTGTGGTGATAGCCATACATCAACACACGGTGCGTTTGGAGCCATTGCGTTCGGTATCGGCACAAGTGAAGTAGAGCACGTATTATCTACGCAAACATTATGGCAAAGTAAACCGAAAACGATGGAGATTCGCGTAACAGGCAAAATTGGGTTTGGCGTAACAGCTAAAGATATTATTCTCGCGATCATTTCAAAGTTTGGAATTGGCGTGGGTACTGGACATATTGTCGAGTATACAGGAGAAGCAATTCGTGGACTTACAATGGAAGAACGTATGACCATTTGTAATATGTCAATAGAAGCAGGGGCGAAAGCTGGTTTAATTGGCCCCGATGAAACAACAATCAATTATTTGCGTGGTCGTCGTTATGCACCGCAGGGCGAAGAATTCGAAGCGGCAGCAGGGCGTTGGCTCGCATTGAATACGGATGAAGATGCAAAATATGATCAAGTGCTTGAAATTCATGCAGATGAAATCGAACCATTCGTAACGTGGGGAACGAACCCATCGATGGGATCTGGAATATCGGCTAACATCCCTACGACTGCAGACTATGTATCCGAAACTGATAAATCTGCACTTCGTTCTGCAATGGAGTATATGGGACTTGAAGAAGGAATGGCGTTAACTGATATTGAAATTCAGCACGCATTCATTGGTTCATGTACAAATGCGCGTCTTAGCGATTTGGAAGCAGCGGCGAAAGTGGTAAAAGGTCAACATGTTCATCCGACTGTGACTGCAATTGTTGTACCTGGTTCACGTACAGTGAAAAAGCAGGCAGAAGAGATCGGACTTGATAAGATCTTCCTGGACGCTGGTTTTGAGTGGAGAGAGTCGGGATGCAGTATGTGCTTGGCTATGAACGATGATGTAGTACCAGCTGGCGAACGTTGTGCTTCTACATCCAACCGGAACTTTGAAGGACGCCAAGGTGCAGGCTCACGCACACATCTAGTCAGCCCATCCATGGCTGCAGCGGCTGCCCTACATGGACATTTCGTAGATGTTCGTAAAATCGAAGCAGCTGTGCAAATTTGAGGAGGGTATTCAGATGGAACCAATTAATAAAATAGAGAGTGTACTCACTCCTTTAGATAAAAATAACGTAGATACAGATCAGATCATATCCAAGGAATTTTTGAAACGTATTGAGCGCACTGGTTTCGGGAAATATTTATTCTATCACTGGCGTTTTAATGCAGATGGTACAAAAAATGAAGAGTTCGTGTTAAATGATCCTCGATACGATGGTTCAACTATCCTAGTTGCACATGATAACTTCGGTTGTGGATCATCTCGCGAACACGCACCTTGGGCAATTTTGGATTACGGATTCCGAGTTGTTATTGCACCAAGCTTTGCAGATATATTCTATAGTAATTGCTTCAAGAACGGCATTTTACCGATTAGGCTATCTGTTGCAGAAATTGATGAGTTTCTACAAAAAGGGAAAAAAGCCCCGTATACATTAACAGTGAGTCTCGAGGACCAGACTGTAGCAGGTGAGGATGGTTCGGTGTATAGCTTTGATATTGATCCGTATAATAAAAAGATGTTGTTGAACGGGTGGGATGAGATTTCCCTGACCTTCCAATATGAAGATAAGATTACAGAGTACGAACAAAAACATGCATAACTCAAAACAGTTCATCGCTTACTTAGCATGAACTGTTTTTTCGTGTGGGCATAAATAGTGAAGGTAAAGTGTAAAATTTTGAAACTATTTCTATTTTTCTACGTCTGTACGCTGCGGTTACAATGAATTGAAAAGTAGCCTAAGTACGTATCACAGCTTTACAGTATGGAGTATTCTTCCTTTACAATGAAAGCCCAAATGAAATGTTTGGTATGCTATAATTGTCGAAGGAAACTACATACTAAAATCAAGAAATTCAAAGACTGGAGTTGATTTTTAAGATGTTCAGCGCATCAAAGAAAAGTACATTCGCTATTTTTAATTCTTTTCTCATCGTGATGTTATGCTTCATTGTACTACCAATACATGCGCAAGCGGAAACGGTAAACCAACGTTTCTCCGATGTAGGGAATGAATATTGGGCAAAAGATGAAGTAATGCAGCTCGTGGAAGAAGGAATCATTAACGGATACCAAGATTTGCAATTCCGACCAGGCATCAGTATTAAACGTGGACAAGCAGCAAACTTGCTGACTGCGGCCTTGAAATTACCGGAAGCTCCCTACCAGCCGATATTCAAGGATGTCAGCGCAAAGTCATCTTACTTACGCGGTGCCATGTCTACTTATCAAGAAGGTATATTTAAAGGAAAGCCCGATGGTAACTTCGGTGTAAGTGATGAATTAACACGTGAACAAATGGCCAGTGTGCTAGTTCATGCATTTAAATTAAAAGACACAGGTGAAAAAGTACAATTTACTGATGAGAATAAAATTAGTGAATCTCACAGATATGGCGTCAAAGTACTTATGCAACACGGCATTACCACAGGTAAGGAGGACGGATCCTTTGCTCCAAAACTTTCCGTAAACCGTGGTTCATTCGCTGTATTCCTACATAGAGCAATGATTCAAGCAGGACTTCTTGAAAAAAAGCAACCGATTGTTTTCAATAAAATACAAACTATGGGGAAATTTGATCCGATACGTTTTAATCAATTTCTTACGGAAGTCCCCCTAACGCAAGAAGGACAGACATACTTGCGGTCAAACCATTTCATGTCTTTAACAGCTAAGCGAGTAAAAGCCCATGGACATGCAACGGATCATATTTATGTCTATGGTGTCAGTGAAAGAAAAAATACGAGAGTCACTGTAACGAAACGCGAATTGCCAAATGGCGATTACTTTACATTCGTAGAGTTGAGAAACCCTGACCGTCTGCCGATTCGTGTCGACTTGGTACGAATTGATGGAGATATTAAAACGAATTCGATGGAACGTTTCGATAAGTTCCCTATGAAAAAAGATGTAGATGAAACATTCGGATTCGATATTGCTACTTCGCCAGTTGGTGTTCTTGAAACGATTTCGCAACAAGGTACTGGACAGCAAATGATATCAAAAACCTATCGTTCACGTGAGCTTGAGTTAAAATACCGTAATGGTGCAGTCAGCAGAACACGAGAACTCCAGGACGAGAAAGAATCGTACAGCAATATTCTTATGGGTGATAATCGTGTATCAGTGTATGAGTTAAACTCTAGAGGGTACGATGTAGTGGATCAATGGTATCTTTCATCCAATAAAAAACTCTTTTCGTCAAAAGAAAGATTGGATTCATGGCTTCGTGAGTCCATTACCAACTATAAAAAGCGCAATAAATGGTATACAGCACAAGGGCCATACAATAAGATGGCAACCACTATCGAGCCGATGCCTGCTTCAGGGCGAGGATATGGTCGTAATTTACTTTTAGTAAAAGAAGATCGTGTCATGTTGTTATACAACCAAACGAAAGAACGCTATTATGAAGATATTTTGCATAACTCCTTTACGAACTTAGCTATCTTTAGAGGAAGTAAGCCGTATTGGGAAACTGAAGTGACTAGTACGTATTTGACGAATTTATATGGCTTTACAGCGCCATTCGTCGATACACGCTTCAATGAACAGATTGCACTATTCCTTTATAATGGTGGCAAAGCATTCAATCATAAAGATTACAACGAAGGCTTACGTAACTATGCGAACTTGCTTGTTCAGCAACATAGAAAAGGGAATGTAAACTTCTTGTCTCCAACTGCCTATTATATTCCGGATTACTTCCCGGCAAAATCACAAGTGAAGACCCATACGTCAATGAATCATTTACTAGGCGGCATGAACATTCTCTTGCTTGCATTCCAGGAGTTCAATGATCCGGTCTATTTGGAAAATGCCAGTGCCATTGAAAAAGCGATTCGCTTTGAAGAAAAGAAATGGACGCGTCCAAATGGGGACATTTGGTACAAACGTGCCCCAAATGGTCAATTTTCAGGAACAGATTATGTTCATCTGACATTAGAAGACTTAATTTATTCTTATGAAAAATGGTCACAAGTCGATCAGTCGAAAGCTAAAGTATTTGAGCGGATGATTAAATCGAAGGCTGGTTATTTGAACAGTACGAAAAAAGGTTATACGACGAAAATCAAAGAAGGTTTGAAACGTATCAACATGTCTCACTTATTGCCAGCAGGTAAAGAGTATACAGACGCATTATAATGAAGCCAACACCATCTCCGTTCGTCTAGGAGATGGTGTTTTGTTGTTTTACTGAGCAATTAAGGGGGATGGCAATTATAGATGGATTGAGGGGTATCCTGGTGAAGATGAATAGAGCGGTTACTGACGTGTATAGAGCGCTTGCTGAGGTTCATAGAGCGATTACTTAGTTAGATAGAGCGTTTTCGAAGGATTATAGAGCACTTTTGAAGGTTTATGAGCGGATATCACGGAACTATGAGCATTTCTTCTTCTTAAATCATTCTACACACTAAAAACCACCATATCCTAAGCTACTGGAGATGGTGGTTTCACGGTCTATTTAATTAATAAGCGTCACTAGATCGGAACGGATCCAGCCATATGGTTCGTTGATTTGTTGTGTCCCTGGATTGATATCCAGACGCACCTTGTACCAAACAAAACCATCTGCGCCAGTCGTACGATCCGTAACAATTAGTGGATAGCCGAATGCTGCCAGATTACCTGGATGCTTGGGCTTGTAAGAGAATAGAATATTATTTTTATTCCCCGTTTCAGGGCTTGTCCGAATATTAACTGCTGTATTGCCTGTATAGGAAATCACAGCTAATTGCGCTTGGTTCGCATCTTTATTACCTAGGAACTGATCGATCCGCCACATATGGCCCGCAATCTTGCTTCCCCAGAAAGGATCCGATGCATACTTCATATTGAAGCCGACAGCTTTATTTCCTGGAGCTGCACCATTGGCATAAGCACCGAGTGGATTCGCATAGTTTAAGTTGATGTAGCGTGTGATGAATGCATCGACACTTTTCGTCGGATTACTATAGACTTCACCTTTATCTGGTGAAGAATCAAATACGCGGATACCGAAAATGTTGTTTTTCTGCTGTGCATTGCCACTCATTCCATAATCACTCTCATGTATAGCGGTTGCTAAAATGAACATCGCATTGACGTTATGCTGTTTTTCCATTTGTTTCACATACGTACCCAATCCGATTAATTTCGACTTAGTTGTAGCATTTTTATAGCGTGCAATACCTGTTTTTTGTCTGGCTTGTAATGCATTAGAAATAAAACGATCCAGTTCCTGTCCAGTGTAAGTAGAAGGCTGACGCACGGATTGGAATTGGAAATACGGATAATAGGTAATAGTCGCCGTACCGTTCAATTCTTTAAAATGAACGCCATCGTTACTTGTATAGGTCTGTCCTTTTTTCATTGCGGGAGAAGCTGGGCCTACTGTATACTCTGCGTAACTGCCTTTATATTGTTTCGTCTTGGCATCGTACGTACGATAATATGGTTGGTGAATGAGTAAGCCGTCGCTTGTTACTTTATACTGGCTTGCCCCTTTAGATAATAATGAAGGGACTAGATCGATTTCATCGTGTTTTGCATAATAGGTATAGCCGCCTACGTCTACTACAACACGTTCTGCGCTACTGCCTACATAGTCCAGTTCATACCCTTTCTGGATATATGTCACTTCGTTTTTTAATGTGGGGTCACTATATAGTGACGTATACTGCTTTGGGTTTTCTGAAGCAAATGCCTGACCTGACTTCATTTTGATGATTGTATTATTAACGGAAATCGCCTGAATGTTTGAAGAAGCATTATATGCTGCCAATGCATCTTCAAACGTGAGGTATGATTCATTTGTTACATTCAGCTGATTGTTTGAAATGGCGCTGACTTTATGCACTTTAGGGTTTTCCGTACCGCCAACATCCGTTGGGGGACGAGTATTGCCTTTTCCGTCAGCGACTGCGAACATACGGAATAAAAATGCAGAAGCATGAGCAATCGTTGCGTTACTTGTCGGTTTGAAATACCCTTGATCTCCTCGTATGATATTCAATGAAGAAGCCGCAGATACAGCCGGTATGAAGTTCGAAGAGATTTTCTTGCTATCTTTAAATTGAACTGTAGGTGTATTGACAGAGATATCAAGGAAGCGGAATGCTTTAAATATCATTCCTGCCATTTGCTGTCGAGTAATCTGCTGATTCGCCTTGAATGTACCATCAGGATATCCTGCTAAAATTCCAGCACCTGCAGCATTTTGAATCTCAATAGTGCGGGAATGATTTGCTTTTAAATCCTTAAAGGTATATCTTGTCGAAGCAGGTAATTCGAGTGAACGTGCCAAATACGAAGCAAATTCTCCTCGCGTGACCGCACGATTCGGATAGACATTCCCTTTTGCATCCTTTTGTATCACGCCTTTATCTACCCAAAATGTCAGTTCTTGCTGCATTTGATGACCAGTGAAATCATTTGCACTTGCCACTGGTGTGAAGATAGGAGAAGCTAGCAAAAGCGAAAGTGTCAGTAATGTAATCAAACGTTTCAAATCAAAACCTCCTATATAAATCTCCTACTATTGTAGCAGAAAGGACTATTATTGGTAAGCACCTTTTGGTATATTAATAGACTATTATTGTAATTAATTCCTGTATAATGAGTGGTATTACTAGAACGGTAGGATAAAAGGGCATACCAATTATTGAAAATACGCTTGAAGGTTGAAATACCAAATATAACAATAAACGACAATCTACAATTATTTGAAAAGATGCAACGAATGCTTTCACTATTCCGTCCTAGATAGTGATATAATGCAACAAGGAACTAGCAAGCGTAGAAAGGGTTTTATAGACTAATGAATATATGGAAACAACGATTAGAAAAACAAAACACAAGTACCATACTGATTGCAGTAGCAGTGATGATCATTGCACTATTGCTGCCGTCAAAGATAGCATTACTCGGAACGGCCTTATTTTTTGTCCTATTTTCTATCATTAAACCCCAGCAAAGTATTCTATTTCTGGTTATCTACGTCAACATCCGACCATTTTTGCTAGAAGTGAATAGTGGGATGAAGTTAATAGGAGATTTAATTATTTTTGTCGTATTTGCGTGGACATTGTTCCAGTACCGACATAATATTCGTTCTCTATTTACATTCAAATGGTTTGAGTGGTCTTACTTTGCCTTTATTTTATTTGGCTCGATCGTAGGATTCTTGAACGATGTCACACCGACTTCTATTATTTTCCAAGTTCGAACATTTTTGATTATGTATTTGCTTTACTACATCATTTCAAGAATGACATTGACGAACAAATGGCTACAACAACTTGCGTGGGTGACAGTGTTTTTAAACATTGTGATGTCGCTTCATGGTTTAGTGGAAAAACTGTCATTGCGTCAGTGGTTGCTTCCTGAAGAATGGAAGTATAAAGTTTTATCTGCAACAAATGCTGTGCGTATTTACGGACTTACCGGTAATCCGAACTCTTTGGCATTATCCCTATTTTTCGGGATTATCGGGATCGTTTATTTGCAACATGTTTACCAGCAGAATAAATACAAATGGACATTCCGTGTATTACTCGTATTGTTCTTCGGTATTCTAGTTCTTACTTATTCAAGAGGAACTTGGATTTCGGCAGTGGTGTTCGGTATTGTCTTTATCCTTATGACGAAAAAATGGTATCTTCTGAAACGACTAGTGATTGCAGGTGTCGCATCAATTATCTTGATATATTATCCAGTAAATTTAGCTGTACAATATATAACAGAGTTAGGTGTGACAGTTGATGAAAAGCCTAGCGGAGCGGGGAGTATCGGGGGACGCTTCGGTGAAACGTTTGATGAGAAGAACTTAGCGCTCATGACTGAGAGCGGGAGGTTTTTCTATATTAGTAAAGGGTTTGAGATCTTCGGTGATCATCCTATAACGGGAACAGGATTCGGTTCATTCGGCGGTTCAGCCACATTATCGTATGGGTCACCGATTTATGACCATTATGGTATCAATTCGGATATTTACGGTGGGAAGTATTTCTACTCAGACAATCAATATATTCAAGTGATTGCAGAAACCGGCATAATCGGAGTATTGATTTTCGCGCTCTTCTTACTAAGTATGTTGTGGTACTTCTGGAAATCACGTCACACGAATTTCGGTGTATTTATGATTGCACTATGGTTTTCAACAGGCGTTTCCGGAATGTACTATAATATTTGGGAACTGAAGATGTATACATTGTTTTACTTTATCTTGCTTGGTGCATTTGTTGCGTTTAGCAAGCAGCAAGACACATCGAAACCTACGAATGGTTAATCCATTCGTAGGTTTTTTTGGGGGGAGATACGCGGTAATCGCTCAATGTTGTTTGGAATCCGCTCATAGCCCCGTGGTAATCGCTCAATGTTGTTTGGAATCCGCTCATAGCCACGCGGTAATCGCTCAATGTTGTTTGGGATCCGCTCATAGCCCCGTGGTAATCGCTCAATGTTGTTTGGAATCCGCTCAAAGCCCCGTGGTAATCGCTCAATGTTGTTTGGAATCCGCTCAAAGTCACGCGGTAATCGCTCAATGTTGTTTGGAAAACGCTCATAGCCCCGTGGTAATCGCTCAATGTTGTTTGGGATCCGCTCATAGCCCCGTGGTAATCGCTCAATGTTGTTTGGAATCCGCTCATAGCCCCGTGGTAATCGCTCAATGTTGTTTGGAATCCGCTCAAAGTCACGCGGTAACCGCTCAATACAGACTAAAACCCGCTCATTGTTTCATCCAAGATCCACGTCTCGAGCTAAAATAAGTGATAAGCATCATAAATCCAAACCACCAATTCATAAGATCCCTATATCTCTCTCAAATTCCACAATTCTGCTTTTCTTTACTTATTTCGTTCAAACGGTGCATGAAAACATAGGCCTTATTTGATAGACTAGAGATTGATAAGAGTAGGAAAGGTGGAGTTGTGTTATCGTACAAAATACTTTGCTGTCTCGCACGAAGCGGAAGGTAGTCGTTACCGCTATGTCAGCAGCTATGCTCATTTCATTGCCATTTTCAGCGGCGGCGAGCACGAAAGTTGTTTCTAGTTACCCCGTGTCTTCAGGTGTTACTTATTCTCACTATACATATTCAGCAAGTAGTCACATCAATCACATAGGCGTGAATCTCAGTGATCCATTCACGAAATTGAAAATGGGTCTTCCCGCACCTATTTCGAAAACAGCCCCTACATTGACTTTGGCAAACCGCGATTCAAAAGAAGGTCATCGCGTTGTAGGTGCAGTAAACACTTCGTTTTTCGATATGAACACAGGTATGCCGATGTATCTGTTGTCCGAAGGTAATGAAATCGTTAATGGTGGTGTCATCTCGAATGCAAGTTCATTCTATGTCAGCCATCCAATTGCATTTGGTGTGACGAGTAATGGTCTTTCCGAAATTGATTATTTCAATCTAGGAATTGAAGTGGGAGTCAATGGTAATGTCTTTCAAATGACGGGCCTTAACCGTGAGCGTCAGGCGGATGAAACCATCATCTTCACTCCGCAGCATGTGAAAAACTCAACCGGTTCCAATGAATACGGCATTGAATTAGTCGTTGAAACAGATGCGCCGATCACATCGACCCATTATGGGCAGCAACTTCAAGGTAAAGTGGTCAAAGTACGTGGTTACGGCGATAAGCAGGCAGCAACGATACCGAAAAATGGTTTTGTTGTATCTATCCATGGGAAAAAAGGATTGGAACGATTCAAATCCGTCGCTGTTGGAGATCCGCTGTCCTTGAATCTATCAATCGATGATAAATGGAAAGACTCTGAATTTATGATGGCGAGTGGGCCGATGCTTGTGAAAGACGGACAACGCCATATCACGATGGATACGAATAACTGGCGTGCGACCGCAAAGACGGCTAGAACGGCTATTGCAATCAGTAAAGATAAAAAGCAAGTTCATATGGTGACCGTTGATTCAAGAGCAGGATATAGTAACGGCATGACATTGATCCAATTTGCAAATTATCTTGTATCACAAGGATATGACCGCGCGTTGAACTTTGACGGTGGCGGGTCTACTACGATGGGAATTCGCAATTATGGCAGTAACGAAGTAGTATTGGCTAATCGTACATCCAATTCGACACAACGAAATATCTCGGCAATTCTCGAAGCGGTAAGTACCGCACCAACTGGGCAACCAGCACATGTGAGTGTTTCCCGTTCTCAAATGGGAGAAATGTTGGTCGGTGCTACAGCCGATTTGAAAATCAATCATGTATTGGATGCGCATTATAATCCCATTGTGCCGAGCGCTTCCCAATTGAAAACGACGTCTGCAAAAGGAACGGTTGAAGGAACAGGTCTGACATATAAAGCGGTTCAGGCAGGAGAAGATCGCATCAGCGTCAACTACGGATTAGCTGAACAATCTTTCCCCATCACGGTCATTGACCAACCTGCAAGACTCGACGTGAAGTCTTCTGCAACAAGTGTCAAGCCAGGTGAAAAAATCACATTTACTGCTACTCCGGCAGATGCTTCCGGTAAACCGATCATCTATCAACCACACCAATTAGTATGGAGTGTCACAGGTAATATTGGTTCGATTACTTCATCTGGAACGTTTACGGCAACAACAGTTGGTAAAGGGCAAGTGCAGGCGACTCTTGGCAAGAAAGTGATTTCTGTACCGGTTGAAGTGAAATCCACTGAAGGCCCACCTGCGCCACCTATTATAGATAATCCGAATAAAGAATTGTTCAAAGATGTACCTTTATCGTATGCGTACGCGACAGAAATCTATTTCTTACGTGATCGAGGTATTATTAATGGAGATACAGACGGAACATTCAATCCGGGTAACACTTTGTCAAGAGAGCACGCGGCATTGATTTTAAGCCGAGCTTTCAATTTATCACCGGCAGAGGAAGCACGTAAAGAATTCAGTGATGTTCCAAAGACACATCGCTATTACAAAGAAATCAGTGCGATCGCCAATGCCAATATCGTAGGCGGTTATTCTGATGGGACATTTAATCCGACAGGACAGTTGACTCGTTCGCAGATGGCGATGATTTTAGTCAAAGCCTATAATTTAGAAGGAGAGTCTGCGAAGAAATTCATAGACGTTTCCCCACAGCATGGTGCGTACAAGCAAATTCATATTTTGGCAAACCACGGCATTACAACTGGAAATGAAAAAGGGGAATTCATGCCAGGCAAGCCGGTCAACCGTGCTCAATTCAGTGCGTTCTTATATAGAAGTATAGAAAAGTAATAATAGAAGCTTTCCAATCCTTGGTGTGTTCTTGGATTGGAAGGCTTCTCTGTCTTTTGAATACACTATAAAAGGTCACTCTGCTATACTTATAGCAAATGAACTGCAGAGGATGGTATAAATTGAAAATAGGAATAGTAGGGAACTACGGAAATGACAATAATGGCGATGAAGCCATTTTATTGAGTCTTATTTCACAAGTTACATCGACGTTCAATGTCCCAAGTGACGTCATTACGGTATTCAGCAATAACCCGAAGCAAACTGCGAAGCGCTATCAAGTAATGAGTGCACCTTTATATTATAAAAAAGGCAACGCAGTGAAAACGTTTGGTGCTACATACCTTCAAAACAAAAAGATTGTTAAAACCTTCGACTTGTTGATTATAGGTGGTGGCGGAATTCTAATGGATCTGTATAAACGCGAAGCACCATTATACGGATCATACGCTATGATGGCTAAAAATTCTGGTGTCCCTTATGTCATTTATGGCTGTGGGGCAGGACCTCTTAGCAGTGAGTTAGGCAAATGGTTCATCCGGTATATGAGCAAACATGCTGAAAGTATTTCAGTGAGAGATCCTGAATCCGCTGAATTATTGAAGTCAGTAGGCGTACAGAAACCTGTGGAAGTGATAGGGGATCCGGCATTTTCATTAAAACGTGAGCGCACAGTGACAGCTGATCGTCCGTTGAAAATCGGGATTACAGCTGTACCCTATTATCATGCTGGCTACTGGCCGGAAAGCAAAGAAGATATCTATCAACAATATATAGAAGGAATGGCGAGAAACTTAGATGAATTAGCGGCTAAACATCCTGTAGAAATCACATTCTTTGCTACAAAGTTCCCTCAAGATGCCGATGTTACGAAAGATATTCAATCCTTAATGAAGGAAGCTCAAAAAACGACTATAATCGATCGTAATTTATTACCAGTAGATTTACTGCAAATTTCTGCTGAACAAGATATAGTAATTGGCACAAGATTGCACTCGTTGATCTTAGCAACATGCACGGCAACACCTGTTATCGCGGTCTGCTACCATCATAAAGTGACAGACTTCATGAAACTTGCAGATCTATCAGATGTGGCGATTCCAATTGGTGAAATGCATACAGCGGACGATCACTTCACTAAAGCTTTTGATGCACTGGCAGTAGACTGGCAAGGTACATGTGCAAAAACCGCAGAACTTTCCGCTTCATTATATAAAGAAGCGATGAAAGGGACAAAACAATTTACGGACGCAATTAAAAAGAACAAATAAAAAAAGCATATGAAATGAGTCATATGCTCCGACTGAAGACCAACCGAGAATTACTTGGAATGGTGTTCAGTCTTTTTTATATTAAAAACCTAAAAGCGACCGCACTTCATTCACATACGTTTGACTAACTGGCAATTCCGTACCGTCTTTTAGTTTAATTACAAGATTCGAAGAAAAGTCTCGCGAAATCTTTTCAATACAATTCATATTAATAATGTATGAACGATGAATACGTAGGAAATACCGCGGCAAACGAAGGTGTAAATCTTTCAGCGTGAAACTAATATTATAATTCTCACCCGCTGTGTAAAACCATGTTTTCTTATGTAAACTTTCTACATAACTGACTTGGTCTAAAGGGATGGGGAACCACTCATCATCTTTCTTCCCGGTTAGGAACTGTAACTGAGCTTTTTTGAGTACGTGGAAGTTAGGCGGAAGGATAATGATTAACGCGCCATTTTCTCCCTGCACGTCAATAGGATAGCCAATACCGAAGTAAGACGTACCATAAAGGGAATTATCCATGACAACTTCCACTTTGCGCTGATCTTTGATCGTAACTTCCGCGATACTGCCCGTCTGGATATGCTGGCCTTCCTTCAAATGAATATCATGCATGCCTGGAACATAATAAATATACTGCTCAGATACTGCGATAGCTATAGACGCGTCTTTTGGAACCCAGTCTTCTAATACAGAAGCGTATTGATTCAGAATTTTCTTTGGGATATCGATATTTTCCATAATCTTCATAAAATCCCCTTTTTATATAATTTTATTCCAATGTATGCCCTTTCATCCATTCTACCATTCTTTCATCCTCTAAAAAAGCCTTTTTGTCGAAATGGACTGACAATTCTGAAGCACTGTTATATAGTAATACATAACGAAGATAGCTGTTATGAAACAGATTGTAACAGTTAGCCGTTGAAAAATTGGGAAGGTGTGAAGATAATGTCAACTAGACAAGAACAAATTGCACAACTGGAGAAAAGCTGGGCCGAGGATAGCCGTTGGAAAGGAATCAAACGTAACTACACTGCTGAGGATGTAGTTAAACTAAGAGGTTCACTTCTAATTCAAAATACACTAGCTGAAAAGGGTGCTGCTCGCCTTTGGGAATCTCTTCATGAAGAGGATTTCATTAATGCACTAGGTGCACTAACGGGTAACCAAGCAGTTCAACAAGTTAAAGCTGGTCTACAAGCTATTTATCTAAGCGGATGGCAAGTTGCTGCTGATGCAAACCTTGCAGGACAAATGTATCCTGACCAAAGTTTATATCCAGCAAACTCTGTACCTGCAGTTGTTAAGCGCATCAACCAAGCACTTCAACGTGCAGACCAAATCGACCATGCTGAAGGCCGTGAAGACGGATTTAATTGGTTCGCTCCAATCGTAGCTGACATGGAAGCTGGTTTCGGTGGTCCATTGAACGTGTTTGAATTGATGAAAGGCATGATCGAAGCTGGAGCTGCTGGTGTTCACTTGGAAGACCAATTAGCATCAGAAAAGAAATGTGGACACTTGGGTGGTAAAGTACTTCTTCCAACTCAAAACGCAGTTCGTAACCTTACAGCTGCACGTCTAGCTGCTGACGTACTAGGTGTTGATACAGTCATCATCGCTCGTACTGACGCTGACGCTGCGGATATGGTAACTAGCGACATCGATCCAATCGACGCTCCATTCATCACGGGAGAGCGCACGAACGAAGGATTCTTCAAAACTACACCAGGTATCAAACAAGCAATCGCACGTGGACTTGCTTATGCTGAATATGCTGATCTAGTATGGTGTGAAACTTCTCACCCATCACTTGAAGAAGCACAAGAATTCGCTGATGCAATTCACGCGAAATTCCCTGAAAAAATGCTTGCTTATAACTGTTCACCATCATTCAACTGGAAAGCGAATCTTGATCAAGAAACAATCGCGAAGTACCAAGTGGAGCTTGGTAAGATGGGCTACAAGTTCCAGTTCGTAACACTTGCTGGTTTCCACTCATTAAACCACAGCATGTTCGAATTGGCACATGGCTACAAAACTCGCGGAATGGCTGCTTACTCAGAGCTTCAGCAAGCTGAGTTTGAAAACGAATCAAAAGGATATACTGCTACTCGTCACCAACGTGAAGTTGGAACAGGTTACTTTGACGAAGTTACACAAGTTATCTCTGAAGGTCAATCTTCAACAACTGCTATGTCTGGTTCAACTGAAACAGCACAGTTCTAATAGTATAATTGCTTTACCGAATGTGACCTTTGGGAGAAAGTTTCATTCATTGCAACAAAGGGGTATTCATATGATAACGGGGTCACACCATCTTCAATTAGATAGTGTGAAGTGTGGAGGGAATTGGATATATACATCCAATCCCTCCTTTTCTTTTAATTGAAAAGTTAAAATAGTTTGTATAGTATAGAAGATATGTACTTCATTAAGAGGAGGAATTAAATAATGAGAAATAAAGAAATGCTGTTAATCCCTGGACCCACACCAGTAGTCGATTCTATCTATGATGCAATGGCCAGTGAGACATGGTCACATACTGATCCGCGTTTTGTGAAAATCTATAAACATACTATTGATCAAACGAGAGAGATCTTTAATACAGACGGTGAAGTATTTGTAGTCGCCGGTTCAGGAACAATCGGAATGGAAATGGCGATTGTCAATACAGTTGCTGAAGGAGAAAAACTTCTCGTCGTTAGCCAAGGGTACTTCGGAGACCGTTTCATTAAATTGGGACAAGCATTCGGTATTCAAGTAGACGTATTACAATCCGAATGGGGTCAGCAAGTATCACCTAAGGAAATCGACCAGAAATTGTCTGAAGGGAATTATAAGGCAGTTACTGTGACGCACGCAGATACTTCCACTGGAGTAAGGATTGATTTGGAAGCAGTTGTGCCCGTTATTAAGAAGCATGGTGCTCTTGTTATTGTAGACGGCGTTTGTGCGACTACTGCAATGGATGAGGATATGAGTAAAGAATACGGTGGGGTAGGCAACACGATTGATATCGTCTTGACTGGATCCCAGAAAGCGATTGGAGTTCCACCAGGCATTGCGCTCGTAGCGTTTAATCAGAAAGCTTTGGAAGCTCGTGCCGCCATGGAGCGAGTGCAAGCTTACTATTGTGATATTTATAATTGGATTCCGATCATGCATGATCCTTCAAAATATTTCGCAACGCCTGCAGTCAACTTAGTGTATGCGTTAGAAGAGGGATTACGTATCGTATTGGAAGAAGGGCTAGACGCGAGAATTCAACGTCATCAAGCATTCGGTCGCGCTGTCCGACAGAGTCTAGCGGTCTATGGTATGAATGCGATTGCAACAGAAGAAGTGGCAGCACCAACATTGAGCTGTATTTTGTATCCTGAAGGTATTGATGACGGAAAGTTCCGTGCGGCTATGGCGGAGAAAGGGACAGTCCTATCCGGTTCACTCGCCCATTTAGCAGGCAAGGCGTTCCGTATCGGACATATGGGGAATACTACAGCGGATATGCTGGAGAAGGCAGTTATGCAAATTGGTGAAACGTTGAACGAGATGGGGCATGAAGTAGATATTTCTAAAGCGCAAAGTGTATTTGCGAAAGAAGTTAATCAGCTGATTGTCTAATAAAATGATCCGTTGTGAGAAGCTTGCTTCTTATAACGGTTTTTTAGTTTGGTAAGCGGCTAGTGATTGGATCCACTTTCTTGCAAAGTCTACGACGGCAGATGTCATTGTTGGATTGCGATTCTGTTAGGAGTTTGTGGTTTCGCTAGCAATGTAAGTGTAATGCTCATTGTCCCCACTACGGCGCTGGTGGATGGCTTTCGTTAGATTGTGTGGGGCAGTTTGGATAGTTATTTTAAATGGAAGTAGTGCTGTTGGATTACGTTTCTGTTAGGAGTATGTGGTTTTGCTAGCAATGTAAGTGTAATGCTCATTGCCCCCACTGCGGCGCTGGTGGATGGCTTTCGCAAGGAGCCACAGACAGGAAGTGCGCCTGTCTTTGTCTCCTTACTTCGCCTACCACAGCAGGCGCCTTCGTTAGCTTGTGTGAGGCAGTTTGGATCGTTGTTTTAAATGGAAGTAGTGCTGTTGGATTACGTTTCTGTTAGGAGTATGTGGTTTTGCTAGCAATGTAAGTGTAATGCTCATTGCCCCCACTGCAGCGCTGGAGGATGGCTTTCGCAAGGAGCCACAGACAGGAAGTGCGCCTGTCTCTGTCTCCTTACTTCGCCTACCACAGCAGGCGCCTTCGTTAGATAGTGTGTAGGACAGTTCATACACTTCACTCGCAAGAAACAAGTGATAGC
>NZ_PDYS01000012.1:0-86761 GCF_002743155.1 Sporosarcina sp. P1 | reverse complement strand
GCGTGCTTGTTCTTTTAAGGTAAACAATCGTTCAGTCACATTCATCCGCTCCCACATCTTTTTATTCATTATAAACAAAAGTACCCTATAGGATAGACTTTTTTCAAAGTGTCTATCTTATAGGGTACATTTTACATGTTGAGGAGGATTTTTAAGAATGACCAAGAACTCTCACGATTGCTTTAAAAAATCCACTTCCACTTCGATACCATACACCTCATTTACTCTCATAATGTGTACACCGTAATATGTAATCATGTTTCCTATTTTTATATAAAGTCCAAACTTTTTGCAGAAGCTACCCGTCAAATGAGTAAGACGTGATCGCGACATGTTTAAAATTGAAGAAGGTGAACCGTTTGTCATGACAAAAAATAAAAAAATGGAGAAGGTAGAGCAATTCTTGATCGAAAATCAACATGCTCATTATCGGCTCGCCTATAGCTATGTAAAAAACAAAGAAAATGCGTTGGATATTGTGCAAGACTCGATTTTCAAAGCGTTGAAATCCATTCATCGCCTAGATGAAATCAAGTATTTAAAAACTTGGTTTTATCGGATACTCGTGAATACGTCCATCGATTTCATCCGAAAACATCGACGAATGATCGTGATGGATGATGGAGTACTGGATGGATATTTACCACAAACAGAAGATGAACAGACCGATATAGATTTGTTTGATGCACTTGATACGCTCACAGCTGATGAAAAATCGTTGATTATCTTACGTTTTTTTGAAGACTTGAAAATCGAAGAAGTATCAGCGATCTTGGATGAAAACATCAACACGGTCAAAACGAAGCTGTACCGAACATTAAAAAAACTGCGTATAGAAATTGAAAAGGAGGATTTGGAATGAAACGGATGAACAAACTAAAAAAAGAATATGATGCTATTGAAATTCCTCCTGAACTCGACGATTTAGTAAAAGAATCTATTCAAGCAGCAAAAAACACGAAAAAGAAGCGCTCTCCCTTGAGGAACTGGTCGATTGGCGTCGCTGCAGCAGCTGCTTTATTCGTTGGCAGTATTAATGTCAGTCCAACTTTCGCCAATTCGATCGGGAACATCCCCGTTCTTAGTTCCATCGTGGAAGTTTTCACTATACAGACTTTAACGATAGAAGAGAAAACATATCAAGCAAACTTGAATACGCCGGCAATTGATGGTTTGAAAAACGACGGATTGCAAACTGCTCTAAATGAAAAATACATTGAAGAAAACAAAGAGCTCTTTATGAAATTCAAGCAAGAGATCGCAAAAATGGAAGAGGCAGGTAGCGGTCATTTAGGCATGGATTCGGGATATGAAGTAAAAACCGACACCGACCAGATTCTATCCATTGCACGTTATGAAGTAACTACGGCTGGATCTTCTTCCACTGAGATGCAATACGATACGATTGATAAGCAACATACTATTCTTCTCACCTTACCGAGTCTGTTTAAGGATGATTCCTATGTGGAGATCATTACTACTTACATTCAAAAAGAGATGAAGAAACAAATGGAAGAAGACGAAAACACTACGTATGTAGCTGTTGAAGGAGCAGACCTCGAGTTCAGTTCGATCCAAAAAGACCAAGATTTCTATATTACTGCAAATCATAAACTCGTCATTTCTTTTGATCAGTACGAAGTGGCACCAGGTTATATGGGTGTCGTCACATTTGAAATTCCTTCAGATATTTTACAGGACGCTCTAGTGGGAGACACGTATATTCAGTAAGTTATTTGACAGCAGCAGATGATTGATTTCGTCTGCTGTATTTCCTATGAATGAAGACCATTTTATACATACGATGAAAATAGTTTATTCAACACACCATAATAGGAGGATATATATTTCATGAGTACGCTACATCAACCAGTCCGAAGAAAAAGACGAAAGCTTAAAAAAAAATATTTTTATCTGTTAATTTTTCTTCTCGTTCTATTAGGCACTGTACTATTTGTTGGGACATCCTATTCTTTCCGTGAGCCACCTCATACAACGGATGAACCAGAAATCGTACCCGATAAGATCGAAACACCGACATCAAACGATAAGTCAGAACCCATTGATAAACTAGAACCAATAAAACCACCAGAATCAAATCCTGAACCTGAAGTATTTCCTCAAATTGAAAGCGATGAAACCGAAATACTTACTGAAGAGAATGAACTTGAAAAAGTAGTCTATTTAACTTTCGATGATGGTCCAAGCAAATGGACTGAACAGTTTTTAGATATCCTAGATGCACATGATGTAAAAGCAACATTCTTCATGCAAGGCAGTAATTTTAAAAAAGAACATCTACAGGAAAGTGTAAAACGTGTAGCACAAGAAGGTCATTACATAGGCGGCCATAGCATGACCCACAATTATCAAGCACTTTACTCTAATCAACAGTTTGTACCCGAGATGGTTGAAACACTTGATCTGATCCATGAAATAACAGGAACAACCCCTCGTTTAGTTCGTGCCCCTTATGGATCAGCACCTGGATTAAACAACGAACACATACGAAAACAACTAGCTGATGCCCAGATTAAAATTTGGGATTGGACGATCGATTCGCATGATTGGGAACTTCCTGGTAACCCCACTCAAATCATACAAAACATTAAACAGGAAACTACTTCTGATAAAGAAGTCGTATTGATGCACGAAAAATCACAAACGTTGGAAGCATTACCTAAAATCCTGAACTTTTTCAAAGATCAAGGATATGTTTTCGCTGTCTACGAGGATGCGAGTCACTTTATGCTTAATTTCCAGAATGATTCAGCACTGTGAAATAGCTCTGTATTGGAGTCTACTAGTAGAATATAGTGTTTGGATGGCTAATGATAAAGTACCGTTAGCCTCCCCTTTACAAACGCATAAGTTGACATCGTAAAATCCATATTATATGATTACCTTGAATTCGAGATAAAAGGAGAACGTCATGGACAATCAAAATGTAGATCGTTATGAAGAAGATTTGTCTCTAAAGGCATTTATAGTTTTAACTCGAGCAATGCAATCCATTAAAGTACGCGTGGAAGAAGATATCAAACGCTCAGGTTTAAATACAACAGAATTTGCTGTTTTAGAATTAATTTATAGTAAAGGCGATCAACCGATACAAAAAATCGGTGAGCAAGTACTAATTGCAAGTAGTAGCATCACGTACGTTGTCGATAAACTAGAAAAGAAAAACTTACTAAAGAGAAAACCTTGTCCTAAAGATCGACGTGTAACGCATGCGTCCATCACAACCGATGGGACGGAACTGATGAATGAAATCTTTCCCCCTCACAAAAAAGCGATAAAAGAAATTTTTAGTGGATTAGATATACAAGAAAAAGAACAACTCATTACACAGGTAAAAAAATTAGGTTTACATGCACAAAATATGTAATGTGAGATCTAGTTTTTTTAATATAATATCTCGAATTCGTAACATATCAATTCATTATAAATAAAAAGGGGTTTGAGCACATGACAACCGAATTACTAGGAATTCACCACGTTACCGCCATGACAGACGATGCCATGAGAAACTATGAGTTTTTCACAAACGTACTTGGCATGAGATTAGTTAAGAAGACAGTCAACCAAGATGTCATCCAAACGTATCACACATTTTTCGCAGATGATATCGGTTCACCAGGAACAGACATGACGTTCTTCGACTTCCCGAATAACCCGAAAGGTACACCGGGGACAAACTCGATTTCCCGAATAGGACTTCGAGTGCCTAGCGACGCCGCACTTGAATATTACGTAGAGCGTTTCAAAGAGTTCGGCGTAGAAAATGATGGCATTCAAGAGCTCTTCGGAAAAAAGGTACTGCCTTTCCAAGAAGAGGACGGGCAAAAATATCAACTGTTCTCGGATGAGAATAATGAAGGTGTCGCACCAGGTACACCTTGGAAAAATGGACCCGTACCTGAAGATTACGCAATTTACGGCTTAGGACCGATTGAAATCACAGTTAGCTATTTTGAAGATTTTAAAAAAATGCTAACGGAAGTGTATGGTATGAAGCCAATTCTTACGGAAGAGAACGTCACATGGTTTGACGTAGGCGAAGGTGGCAACGGAGGACAGGTCATTTTACGATATGATGATACAACACCAGGCCGCCAAGGGTATGGACAAGTCCACCATGTATCGTTCAGAGTGAAAGACCATGAAGCGATCAAAAATTGGGAAGCAAAATATGATGAAATGGGAATACAACATTCCGGTCATGTAGACCGCTTCTACTTTGAAGCACTCTATACACGCGTCGGCCATATTCTAATTGAGCTATCAACAGATGGCCCAGGTTTCATGACAGATGAACCATACGAAACATTAGGCGAAAACCTATCACTTCCCCCATTTCTTGAACCAAAACGTGAATATATTGAATCTCAGATTCGTTCGTTCGATACAACACGTTCATAATCGGTGTAAAAGGAGTTTTGTAAATGGAAGCCATGAAAAGAATCCACCCTATTACAGCCATTGGTAGAACGACCGGATATTTATTCAAAGGAGTGGTAGAACAGTGAACTATCTGTACAATGAAAAGAAAAAAGGTGCACCCGTATTTGTATTGCTCCACGGCACAGGTGGTACAGAAACAGACTTGGTATCTCTTGCCGAACTACTACATCCTGATTACAACGTTTTAGGCATCAGAGGAAATGTGCAGGAAAATGGAATGAATAGATTTTTCAAACGGCACGGTGAAGGGCAGTACGACTGGGAAGATCTTGAATTTCGCGGCAATGAACTGTATGAGTTCATAGTCAAGAAATCAAAAGAATACGACTTCAAACCGGAAGATGCAATTCTTGTTGGATTCTCAAACGGTTCAAACATCGCTATTCACATGATGCTTAAACAACCAGGAACTTTCAAAAAAGCCGCTTTATTCGCACCACTGTACCCAGCAGATATAGCAGAAACACAAGATTTTAGCGATGTAGAGGTGTTTCTATCACTAGGGGAAGATGATCCGATTGTGCCAGAATCTGAAAGTAAGCGAGTCATCCGTCTCTTTGAAGAAAGAGGTGCACTTGTCACGACAGCTTGGGTTACAGGACATAGCCTGACACAGGAAGTCGCGCTTCAAGCGAAAAATTGGTTGGATTCAACACATAACTAGGAGTGATCATGATGGAGATCATCCGGAAAAACCTTTAGCAGAAATGACGATTGTCTTGAAAGGTCCAAAGCAATTCATTATTACGCATATATCTCACAAAAAAGGGTAATGAATTCGTAAGAGGTGCTAGTAATGTGCTTTTATAAAACGTATAAATCAAAGCCATCACCTGATTCCTCGTTTCTCAGATTCAAAGGAAAGTTCATCTAGAATAGACTGCATCGTACTACATTTAAAATACAAACTAACAATTATTGGAGGAGATTTACATGACAAAAGCAACATGGAATGTTGACACAGCACACAGTACAGTAGAATTTTCCGTACGTCATATGATGATTTCAAATGTAAAAGGTACATTTAACGAATTCCAAGCGACCATCGAAGCGGACCCGCAAGATTTAACAGATGCATCGATCGATTTTACAATTGATGCAAACAGTATTGATACCCGCAAACCTGATCGAGACAATCATTTACGTTCAGCTGACTTTTTCGATGTAGAAAACTTTCCAAACTTATCGTTTAAAGCTACCGCTATCGAGAAGACGTCAGATAATACGTATGACATAACAGGTGACTTCACTATTAAAGATACAACGAAGCCTGTCACATTCCAAGTAACGTTTGAAGGCATAGCTAAAGATCCAATGAGCGGAGACGAAGCTGCTGGATTCACAGGTCATACGAAGATTAACCGTAAAGATTTCGGTTTAACATGGAATGCTACTCTTGAAACGGGCGGTGTCGTCGTAAGCGATGAAGTGAAAATCAATATCGAAATCCAATTACGTAAGTAAGCTGTATAAAAGTGAGTGAGTGAATTAATTAGTTAATTACGTGCAATATATACCAAGCCCCTAAAGTTAGATTTTCTCTTCTAACTTTAGGGGCTTTTCTTTATAGAATACGTCCTATCGCCAACTACAGAGCTAACTCTTTCTTCATCTCAATATGCGGTATGCCGTCTTCCATGAAGATATCAGAAGTGGTTTCGTATCCAAGTTTACGATAAAACTCTTCTGCATGTGTTTGTCCATGCAATTTCACCCAAACCAATCCCTTGTCCTTTGCGATATCCTCCAACCCTTGAACAATTACCTTCCCAATGCCTAGACTCCGATGAGAGACTAACACACAAATGCGTTCTAACTTCCCCATCCCATCTACTACTCTCAATCTACCAGATGCGATCGCTTGTCCTTCATGTTCCACTAAAATATGCTCGCATACTTCATTCAGCACATCGAATTCATCAAACTCGTCCTCTTCCGGAACAAGTTGTTCTTGAACAAATACAGCTTTTCGTATGTCGAAAGACTTTTGAAGATCTTCTTCTGTAACTATTCGCTTACTATTCATTATACATCTACTCCTTTTTCTACTTTTTATTCAGTCGGCCAAGCAAAAAGTAAGAAACTTCCTCAGACGATTTCTCCGTCTGTGGAAGTTCCTTGTTCTATTTCACATTTCAAAAATACATAGCCGTCTTTTTCGAGAGTTTCATTCATTTTCACGGGAATACGTTCCTTGAAAATAGGTCCATCGACAACAACCGTATGGAATTCTCCGGACTCACCGCAGCTATCGATGCCGAGTGCTTCGAGTTCATCTAATAATTCAAGTGTGAAACGTCTACCGAGAAATTCGGCTGGCATCATCTTTGTATTGACGACGACCACATAGGCTTCAAAGCCTTCTGCGATGAATTCTTCAAGTAGCTTACGTCTCGGTTCTTCCCAAAGTGGATGATATGTGTCCATACCCACTTTGGCACACATCGACTGTACCCACAGCAAGTGATCTTCTAAATCGATATCTCCAAATACTGCTTTGTGAATACCATGTGCTTTCGCAACGCGCATCGCATCTATAAATTGTATTTCATAGCCAGCCCAGTCTGCTTTTCGGATCATCAGTGGTATATCCATTTGCTTTGCCTGTGCTTGAACAATTTCCAGTGGTAATGCGTGTGATTTGGAATGCGGCTGATCTAACTCGAACATCGTCCACAGCATCGCTGGCGTATTTCCCTCTTGGATCGCGCGATATGCGGCGAGCGCAGAGTCTTTACCGCCACTCCATGATGTGACGAACTTCACGCCCGTCATTGTCCGTCCGCCCATGAGATGCGTGCATCCACTGTACGCGCCATGCGAATCATGTACGAACGGAATCCGAGCTTCGGCCAGAAATAGGATGCCAAATGATTCGCCGTCAACCAATCCGTCATAACATATTTATAACCTGCATTTTTCATTTGAGTGAAACTGTGGTTCGCAATCGATTTACCAATACCTTGTCCACGCAACTCAATATTTGTCGTCGCCTGTACAAGCACGGCCGATTCATCCGGCGTTGTCATAGCATGGCGCGCATCTGTCGGTGTAAATAGATGAAAAGCTACAGGTACATGATCCTGCTCAGCGACCCAGCTGCGCGTACCTTCTTTTCCTTCATACGCCGCAAACACATCGCGCTCCGCATCCAACGCTTCTTGAGTAATCGGTTTCCACGCGGGAGCTTTCGCTTGATGCAAACTGTTCCACGGCGCCATCTTGTGCAATGTTTTTTGCTCTTCCCCTACCAGTTCCTTCATCTTGACGAGACTATTCTCTCCTGGCTGTGCACGATAGTGTTCAAGTGACAACGCCGCAAAGCGCTGTTCGAAATGAAACGACTGCTCCAGCATTTCAAGAATTAATTCATCATTACCGACCGGTATATCCATCACATGCTCAAAGTACCCATTGCGGACCCATTCCGCTCCCACTTCGGTATACATCAATCGCGCTAATCTTGGGTGCTCGTCTTCATGAATGACGAATGACGGATACCCCACATAGACAGTACGACCTCGGGTAGCATCTTGACGATATTCGTATAATAAATAGCCGATGACATCTTCGTCACGCAACGTCACGAGTCCTCCTGTATACGGTTTCTCCAATTCTTCACGCAAACGTTCTTCTGCGTGTTCCACGTCCTCAAAGCGCTCCTGCAAAAATGGAAAACGTTGTCGTTCATCTGCATGTCTCGCCGCTAATAACGAGGCCATCTTCGGTATATACTGCTCTTCGAATTGTACAAAATGAATCATCAGAATCCCCTCCTGCCTAATTTAACTAAATTATACCACATGCTTTTAGCTTGCCAATGAAATGAATGGATATGATGCTTTTTTGGGGGATGGACTGTTGGTGTAGCGCGGATAGGCTTCGACATTGAGCGCGTACACTCCCACATAGAGCGCTCAACCACAGACTATGAGCGAGTACGCGCGGACATAGAGCGGATGCGTGGGTTCATTGAGCGGGTAACGTGAAACTATGAGCGGTTGTAGATGGTGAGTGAGCGGATAACGCTACGCATAGAGCGCTTGCGGGGCTACATTGAGCGGATAGCGTGATTCATTGAGCGGAAGTCGCGAATGCCAAAGATTAGATGGCGCGGCGATAAAATGTGGGGAGGTAAAGTGTAGGGCCGCGGACATAGAGCGGATGCGTGGGTTCATTGAGCGGGTAACGTGAAACTATGAGCGGTTGCGGATGGTGAGTGAGCGGATAACGCTACGCATAGAGCACTTGCGGGGCTACATTGAGCGGATAGTGTGATTCATTGAGCGGAAGTCGCGAATGCCAAAGATTAGATGGCGCGGCGATAAAATGTGGGGAGGTAAAGTGTAGGGCCGCGGACATAGAGCGGATACGTGGGTTCATTGAGCGGGTAACGTGAAACTATGAGCGGTTGCGGATCAAGATTGATCGGATAACGCTACGCATAGAGCGCTTGCCGGGCTACATTGAGCGGATAGCGTGATTCATTGAGCGGATGCCGCGAATGCCAAAGATTTGGATGGCGCGGCGATAAAATCTGGGAATGTAAGGTGTAAGGCCGCGGACATAGAGCGGATGCGTGGGTTCATTGAGCGGGTAACGTGAAACTATGAGCGGTTGCGGATCAAGATTGAGCGGATAACGCTACGCATAAAGCGCTTGCCGGGCTACATTGAGCAGATAGCGTGATTCATTGAGCGGAAGTCGCGAATGCCAAAGATTGGATGGCGCGGCGATAAAATGTGGGGAGGTAAGGTGTAGGGCCGCGGGCATTGAGCGCAACAAAAAAACTGCAGATCCCACTCCCATTAAAAAGAGTGAATCTGCAGCTTATACAATCAATCAAGCAGGCATTGGAGTATCTGTAGGTTTCGCATACTCTCCGTTGCCATATTCCGTATCAATCGCGTCACGGATTTCTTTCATCGACTTGCCGTCTTGCTTCATTTGCACGGATTTCACAGCAATCTCTAGGCAAACTAGGCAACGTGTGCCGTGATCATCCCAGACAATGGAGCCGTCTTCGCGTACTTCATCCAAGAAACAATTCATATTACTCTTATGTCCAGCACTGTCTCCGCAACCGCAATAGCAAGGCATGTATTCCAAAATGTCCGTTGCGTTGCCTGCCACTTGATAGACCATGCGCATGTCTTCCGGCTTATCATCAAGGAATGAAGGCAGGATATCCGCTGAAGCGGTCACTTCCTGCAAATCACCGTTCGGCAAATGCTCTCCGTGATCATGTCCTGCTTCTGCCTGTGCATCTTGTGGATTTACTTCAGCAGGCTTTTCTGTAGCGTCGTTTCCACATGCAGCAAGCATCAATGTCAGCGCCGCCAGCCCTGCAAGTAACTTCTTTTTCATGTATATTCCTGACTCCTTCGTATAGAGGTTATGTCATTAGTATACAAGATTTGCAGGATAAACAAGCGCACAAATTCGTGACAATTATGAGTTGCCAGTCATCTTGCTTGGATCTACATATTCGTCAAATTGTGCTTCTGTCAATAAACCAGTAGAAAGTGCCGCTTCTTTCAGCGTTGTACCTTCTGTATGAGCCTTCTTCGCAATTTTCGCCGCATTTTCATAGCCGATATATGGATTCAATGCTGTGACTAGCATCAAGGAGTTTTTCACTTTATTGTCGATTTCTTCATGGTTCGGTTCAATCCCTACCGCACAGTTATCGTTGAAGCTGATCATACCGTCAGCAAGTAATTTCGCTGATTGTAGGAAGTTGTAAATAATTACGGGTTTGAAGACGTTCAATTCAAAGTTCCCTTGGCTCGCTGAAAAACCGATTGTTGCGTCGTTCCCCATTACTTGTGCCACAACCATCGTCAACGCTTCACTTTGTGTCGGGTTCACTTTACCTGGCATAATTGAGCTGCCGGGCTCGTTTTCTGGAATCGTAATTTCACCGATACCTGAACGAGGACCGCTTGCCAACCAACGTACGTCATTCGCTACTTTCATCAAGTCCGCAGCCAATGCTTTCAGTGCGCCATGTGTATAGACGACTTCATCGTAGCTCGTCAATGCATGGAATTTATTCTGAGCAGACGTAAACTCGATACCCACGGACTTCGAAATTTCTTCCGCTACTTTTTCGCCAAAGCCAGCTGGTGCGTTAAGTCCTGTTCCAACTGCTGTACCGCCGATTGCGAGTTCTTTCATCGTCTCTACACTAGTTTTCAGCATGCTGTGCGTTTTCTCTAGCATTCTGTGCCAACCGCTGATTTCTTGTCCTAAAGTCAATGGCGTCGCGTCTTGTAAGTGCGTACGTCCAATTTTAATAATATCTGCAAAGTCTTCGGATTTTTTCTGAAGTGTGGCAGCTAATTTATCGATTGCTGGCAATACTTCGCGCTCAATCGCGATAACTCCCGCCACATGCAGTGCTGTCGGGAATGTATCGTTGGAACTTTGGGATTTATTGACATCATCATTCGGATGCAGGCGTTCTTCCTCGCCCCACTCCTCAAGCAACTGGTTCCCACGGTTAGCGAGTACTTCGTTCATGTTCATGTTCGACTGCGTACCGCTTCCTGTTTGCCAAACGACCAACGGGAAGTGCTCGTCCCATTTGCCTGCAATGACTTCTTCTGCTGCTGTTTTTATAGCTTTCATTTTAACTTCGGACAGATTGCCGAATGAATGACTTGCGATCGCTGCTGATTTTTTCAAATGGGCAAAGGCTTGGATTACACCAAGCGGAATGCGTTCCCCGCCGATTTTAAAGTTGTGCTTACTGCGCTGCGTCTGCGCGCCCCATAACTTATCCGCTGGTACTTGTATTTCTCCGAACGTGTCGTGCTCAATACGATATTCCATCTTTACATCCACCTCTCAAAATAATAATCAGACTCTCTATCTCTATCATGCCCTATTTTCGAGCAGATTTGAATTAAAAAGGGTTAGGGAGAGTTGCTTAGTGAGTAGGAGGTACTTAGATCACTCATTGTAGGTAGTGTATACATTATTGTTTTGTCTTAACTTATTTTAATTTAAGTACTGAAGTTCGAAAATGTATTACAACATTTACTTTAATGTGCAACAAACATCCAGATATCCCGACTAAACGCGCATAATACAGAAGCGATTGCATACACTATGAGCGTTATGACGAGCGGTTTCCGTCAGGCTTAATTGGACAAGCGATGTCGAAGCGTTTAGGTCATCCGCCACAATCGGCAAGCTCGGTATAATGAAGCATTCATATGTACAAAACTCTTTTTTCTATAGAATTTATTCAATATAACAAAAAAGCAACCGCATTTTATTGCCTTTCTACCATATGGAAAGTAGTGTTCCGCCTAGCGCCCCAACTAACACGACGATCCACGGAGGCATCTTCCAAAAGGTCAGCATACTGAATAAAATCGCTGCCAATGCAAAGTCCTCTGCCCGTAAAATGGAGCTTGTCCAGATCGGATTGTATAACGCCGAGAGTAAAATTCCGATAACCGCGGCATTGACACCCATCACTGCTCCTTTGATTTTCGGATGATTGCGTAAGACGTCCCAAAAAGGCAAGGCTCCGACAATCAAAAGAAAGGCGGGCAAGAAAATCGCAACGGTCGCAAATAATCCACCTTGCCAACCGTTCATCACTGCACCGAGATAGGCAGCAAACGTAAACAATGGTCCCGGAACCGCTTGTGTCGCACCGTAACCTGCTAGAAACGACTCGTTTCCAATCCAACCCATTGGCACCAATTCCTGCTCCAATAAAGGCAAGACGACGTGACCGCCTCCGAATACGAGCGCACCAGCTCGATAAAAGCTATCGAATAATGCTACCCAGTACGCCCCTGTTAGTTCCCGAAGCAATGGCAAAATACCGAGTAAAGTGAAAAACAGTGTAAGACAAATGATTCCCATTTTCTTTGATACGAGGAATTTGGTTGAAACAGAATCTGACACATCATGGGCTTTAAACAGCCATAACCCCACTAATCCCGCTAGAATAATCACGCCGACTTGCGTAAAGGCCGCTTGCCATAAAAGTGTGACGACGAGCGCAAATAACGCAATGGCCTTTCGCTTGACGTCCGGTGTTAAATTCTTCGCCATTCCTAGTACTGCATGCGCAACTATCGCCACAGCCACGATCTTCAAACCATGCAACCAACCAGCCCCACTAATATCTGAGCCTGCCAGAAGCGTAGCAAACAAGATCAACGCTACAACGGATGGCATCGTGAAACCTAGAAAGGAAATCAGTCCGCCTAGCACTCCTGCCCGTGCCACGCCGATACCAATCCCTACCTGACTACTTGCTGGGCCCGGTAGAAATTGTGCCAACGCGACTAAATCTGCATAGCCTTTTTCATCCATCCATTTACGTTTTCGTACGTACTCTTCATGGAAATAACCTAAATGCGCGGTAGGACCACCAAAGGAAGTCAGCCCCAGTTTAAGAGATACGACAAATAGTTCTACTAATCTTTTTACAGAAGAAGCCATGTGATTCAACGTTTCTATCTCCTTTCCATTTATATAATCCTTTACTGCGATCATCTCATGTCCACATTTTTTTTCAACAATTCTTATACATCTTTACAATAACTTAACAATATTCCACCAAATAAAGCTCTGATTAGATTTACTAAGTTTTCTTAAGGGACCCCATCTAACTTTCGCGCAATTTCTACACTATTCGCTATCTTTTACCACACGTTTTTTGTATGATGTAATAACTATCGATGTCAACAATAAATGGAGGAATTTAAATGCTAGGTCCACGTAAACCCGATCCATTTTTTACAGCATTATTAGACATCGCGAAACATGTGCAGGCATCTATGCACTATGCGAACGATTCTAAAGTCCATTCTGTGTCAGACCTGAAAGAAATTAGTATTCGAATGAAAGAGTATGAAACGGCAGGCGACACGCTGATTCATGAATTGATAACCAAACTAAATACGTCGTTCATGACACCTATTGAACGGGAAGATATTTTGAATATTGCGATTGCCATGGATGATATTTTGGATGGCATGGAGCATTTCCTTGCGAATCTTGAGATGTTCTCTCTCATCGAAATTGATGAATACATGCAGAAATTCATCAATAACATCATGAAAAGTACCGATGAAATCGTTCTTGCGATGGAATTGCTGACGAAGAAAAAGTTAGTTGAGATGCGCTCGCATGCTGTGCAAATCAAAGAGTACGAACGTATTTGCGATGAAGTTTTGCGAACTTCCATCAAGCAAATGTTCCTTCGCGAAAAAGATCCGATCCGCATCATTCAACTGAAAGATTTGTATGAACTACTTGAAGATACCGCAGACTTTTGTCAAGACGTGGCAAATAATATTGAAACAATCATCATGCGCAACGCATAAGGAGTCCTGACCGATGGATACGATTCTCATACTAACCATTCTCGTCGTGATATTTGCCTTGGCGTTCGACTTCATCAATGGTTTCCACGATACAGCTAACGCGATCGCTACGTCTGTATCGACACGGGCATTGAAACCTCGGACTGCGATCATGCTGGCCGCCTCGATGAACTTCATCGGAGCGCTGACATTCACAGGCGTAGCGAAAACCATTACGAAAGATATCGTCGATCCGTTCGTATTGGAAAACGGATCGCTCGTCATTTTGGCAGCACTCGTTTCCGCGATCATCTGGAACTTGGTCACGTGGTATTTCGGAATCCCTTCCAGCTCTTCGCATGCACTGATCGGCTCCATTGCCGGCTCGGCGATTGCGGCAGCGGGTTTTGGCATTCTGAATTACAGTGGCTTCATCAAAATCATCCAAGCACTGTTGCTATCTCCTATCATTGCACTAGTTGGTGGATTTCTTGTCATGACCCTATTACGGATGGTATTAAAGAACCGTAATTTATTCAAAGCGAACCGCCGTATCCGTTACATGCAAATCGGTACGGCTGCGATTCAATCGTTCACGCATGGTACGAATGATGCGCAAAAAGCGATGGGTATTATTACGATGGCTTTGATAGCGGCAGAATTACAGACAACCGATGATATCCAGCTATGGGTACGAATTGCGGCGGCTACTGCGATGGGTATCGGTACGTCAATCGGTGGTTATAAGATTATCAAGACCGTTGGCGGCAAGATTATGAAAATCCGGCCGATTCACGGGATTGCGTCAGACTTGAACTCCGCAGTCATTATTTTCGGTGCCACACTTCTTCATTTACCTGTCAGCACGACGCACGTAATCTCTTCTTCTATTATGGGAGTCGGTTCAGCGCAACGCTTAAAAGGCGTGAAATGGGGAGTCGCACAGAAGATTGTTTTGACGTGGATTATCACGATGCCAATCTCTGCATTAATGGCTGCAGTCGTCTATAAAATATTCACACTTTTCCTATAATGACATGAAAATCCAAACAGTCCTTCCTTTGTACTAATCTTTCCACTTGCTATTTCTGACTTTTCTTGTTATGATAAAGAAGAATTATTTTTGTTCGACGTTGGTCTACGATTTATCTCGACCGTTTTTTAGAAATTGAGCAAGGATAGTAATACAATGTGTACACGAGTGTGCACGAGGAGGAAACAAACATGGAACAAGGTAAAGTAAAATGGTTTAACGCAGAAAAAGGTTATGGCTTCATCGAACGTGAAGATGGCGACGATGTATTCGTACACTTCTCAGCTATCCAAGGTGATGGCTTCAAAACTCTAGAAGAAGGTCAAGACGTGTCTTTCGAGATCGAACAAGGACAACGCGGACTTCAAGCAACTAACGTTACTAAAAACTAATTTACCTATACAAACCACTTCCTTTTAGGAAGTGGTTTTTTTGTGCACTTTTTTCCATATTTCCATAACACTTCTCTATATTTCATTGTTATGATAAGCATAGACAAGTGAATAATGGACTTGATTCACAGAGTGAGGAGGAATGACATTGCAACGTTTTGGGAAGTTTGTAACTCAATCATATAAATGGATTTTCACGTTTTGGCTTTTGCTATTTGGTGTGATGGCGTATTTCGCTATTCAGTTACCCGGCTTGCTTGCAGGAGATGGCTTCCGCGTAGACGGTGAGCATGAACACGTGATGAAGATCGTTTCGGAAGACTTCGGTTTACCTGCTGAGTCTTTATTTTTAGTATTTGACGGAAAATCCGATGCAGAAATCGATGCGTCACTTGATCAGCTGGAAAAACTCGGGGTCGTGTCCGATATCGTATCCCCTCTTACTGAAAAAGAACAGTATTCAAAAGACTTATCCTATGCCCTGCTACAATTCGATAAAGCGCCTGATGATATGCCGCGTGTCGTGGAAGATATCCGCGACGAGATTGATGGTCAAAAAGGCGTAACACTCACAGGCGGCGGAGCATTTGAACACGATGTCAACCAAGCTAGCCAACGTGACTTGATGACAGCTGAAGCGATCGGTTTGCCGATTGCGATCATCGTGCTACTGTTTGCGTTTGGTACGATCGTTGCTTCATTCGTTCCATTGATCGTCGGAATCGGCACAGTCGTTTCTACTCTCGGCATTTTAGCACTGCTCGGCAATACGGTGGACCTATCCATCTTCGTACTGAATATCGTACCGATGCTCGGTCTCGCCCTCTCTATCGACTTTGCGTTATTATTCATTAGTCGTTATCGGGAAGAACTTACTAAACGCAGCGTGTCAGATTCTATCATTATGACGATTCGCACTGCAGGCCGTTCGATCATATTCTCAGCTATTTGTGTGTTCATCGGACTCGGTGCGATGCTTCTTATCAAAGTGGATATTTTCATGAATATCGCACTTGGGGGAATGATTGTCGTAGGTATGGCAGTCGTTTCTTCACTTACTCTGTTGCCTTCCGTTCTGCTGATGCTTGGCGAACGCATCCATAAAGGACGTCTGCTGAAAGAGCGTAGCGAAGAGGCGAACGGTTGGAGAAAATTTGCGCATTATGTGATCAAGCGTCCCGTGACGATTGCAATCGTTGCGTTTGTGTTACTCGCAATCGCTGTAATTCCAGTAAAAAATATGGAATTGACGATTCCACAGATTGATTCATTGCCGGAATCATTTGATACACGTGTAGCCTTTGAACAACTTGAAGATGAATTTGGTTTAGGCGACGAGAGTACCGTGTTCCTGATCGCAGAGCGTGACGGCAGCTGGAAGACGACAGAAGGTCTCGGCGATATGATCGCATTACAGGACCAGTTAACGAATGACCCATTAGTCAAAGATATTTCGACTGTCTTTACGATCATTGGAATCGATAACGTCTCTGAATGGGAGCAAACTTTACGTATTCCACAAATGTACGACCAACTCAATCCCGTGCTGAAGAATTTCACCGATAGTGGTAACCGTTTATTCATTCCCGTGACATTAAACGCTGCCGGCAGTTCGAACGAAGCACAAGACTGGGTTCGTGACTGGTCAGAGAAAGATACAGGCTTTAACATTTTGCTTGGTGGCGAACCGCGATTCAACCAGGAAATTTTCGATGAAATAGCGGATCAAATCATATACGTGTTGCTGATTATTATCGTCTCTACTTTCTTCATCTTGATGTTCGCGTTCCGTTCATTAATTATTCCGGTGAAAGCGATTCTGATGAATATTCTCGGATTGTCGGCTACATTCGGCATTCTCGTCTATATATTCCAGTACGGCCACTTCGGATTAAATCCAGGTACCGTAGCGCTCATCATCCCAGTCATCGTCTTCAGTCTAGTATTCGGCTTAAGTATGGACTACGAAGTATTCCTCATTTCGCGGATGCAAGAAGAGTTCGCGCAGTCGTTCGATAATGATAAGTCGACGGTTGAGGGATTGGCCACGACAAGTAAAGTCATTACGTCCGCCGCGCTCATCATGATCGTTCTGACAGGCGCTTTCGCGTTTACAGACGTCATGCCAGTGAAGCAAATCGGCGTAGGTATCGCAGTCGCAGTGGCGATCGATGCGACGATTATTAGACTATTGCTCGTGCCAAGCTTAATGAAACTGTTCGGCAAGTGGAACTGGTGGCTACCGTTTGGCAAAGGCCTATACCGATCAACTAGTCAGCAAAATAGCATCAAGAAATAAAATGAAGCCGCGCAAGATTCCGTCCAGGTTGACCGGAATACTTGAGCGGCTTTTTTCATTTGCTGAGACGCGTTGGCGATGGTACTCGCATAACCACTAACTCCACACGATGAAAAACTGCCAGGAATAGTACATCCCTGGCAGTCATTCTACTTTTTATTGCCAGCCAAACGTACCGATTTCGGTATACGACTGGTTGTCCATTGATTGATGATTTTTTTGTGTAGGATTACTTTTGAAGGTAGCTTGCACCATTAACACGACGCCCACTACCGCCACAATCAACACCACGATCATCCAAATCGCAACTGTTTTACCCTTCATTCGATATCACCCCTGTAGCTGTTATTTCGTTTTGACGGAAAAGCCTTCTTCTTTCAAATAACTTGCCGCCTCACCGTAATCTCCGAAGCCCTCTTCTAAGTTGACTTCATGATAAATATTAAAGAAGCCATCTTCTTCAAGAAGCGTCAGCATTTGACCATTGGAATTTTGCCAAGTCTCTGCGATTGTTTCAGGTTCCTGCACCTCTGTCGCCAATCCTTCAATTGCCGCGCGGATCACTGCACGGAATTCATCCGCAGAGTAATCGCGTACATTGACTAGACCGCGGTCATCTGCTTCATAACCTTGAACATCTGCCACGTAGACAAATGCATTACCGTTCGGGTGCAAATGCTGCACGACTACCGTTTTATCATACAACGACTCTTCATAATGATAGTTCAAGCGTTTCATAGACACTTCTTTCTTCACTAACTCCGGGAACTCTTCTATAATCTGTTGTTTTTCTTCAAATGTTAACATATTTTTTCCTTCTTTCTAATGAAATTCATTCTTCATCTTGTTCGCCATTCCGTAATCAGGACAATCAATATGACGACTGCAAATGCGACTATATAAAACCAGGAAGGTACACTGCTCACGCCACCGAACATGCCATCCACTCCTTCCAAACTTCCATTCTTTTTTTAGTATACCCTTTTTCCTGCTACTCTGTAGGAAAATTTTCAACATTTCATAGTTACCACTGTATTGCTGAGGGTGAAACAGAGTATAATATGATGGAGGAGTGGGTTTCTTATGATAAAACGCCTGTTTCAGTTACTCTTTCTCGCAGTACTACTCTACGCCTTCAAGCCTTTATGGGAAGGCCCGGTATCGGAATACGTGGACTTATCGTTTCTCGAACCGCTTGATGCCAAAGTAGAATCCGTGCTGAACGAGGAAGTAGTTGGATCTGCGCTTGACTATACAAAAGAATCGATTGTCGATTTTATTACATTCGTTTCCGATAAAGCTGTCGGAAGCAGTCCCCCAGATGAAGTGGCCCAACCTGTGCTCGATGCACCGGCAACAGGCATTATTTCCATCCACAATATCGAAATTGGCACAACCGAAGCGCAAGTGAAGGAAAAGCTCGGTGAACCTATGCGAAAATCCGTCAATGAATATGGAACGGAATGGCTGACGTTCCATGACAATTATCAGAACTTCGTCATGTTGTCATACGATATCAAACGTCGCGTCAATGCGCTCTATACAAATGATCGCCTCATCGCTTCATCCATCGGCATCGAGTATGGTGTACCGAAAGCGGAAATACGTGAAGGTCTCGGCGAACCGATCTCTGAAATACGTAAAGGGACAAACATCTATAAGTTGCAAAATGATGAAGGCATGGATATCTTTCATTCCGACGGTCTCTATATCTACGTCTTTTATGATCTGCATAATGCGAATACCGTAACTGCAGTACAATTAATAGCCGATTCGCTAGAGCAAAAAAAGTCCGCGCTCTATGCCCCTCAAAACGATGCGATGCGTCAAGGCTTTGAGATGCAACTATTTGATTTGACGAATGCGGCAAGAGTTCGACATGGCCGCTCCATTTTAACATGGGACGAACTCGCATCCGAAACAGCCCGTCTGCATAGTACAGATATGGCAGTACAAGATTATTTCAGTCATGAAAACTTACAAGGCGAGTCCCCTTTCGACCGGATGAAAAAGCAAGGAGTAACGTTCGTCAGTGCGGGTGAAAATCTAGCTTACGGTCAATCAAGTAGTATTTTCGCACATGAAGGGCTCATGAATTCAAAAGGCCATAGAGAAAACATATTAATCCGTGACTACCAGTTCATTGGGATCGGTGTAGACTTTAATGACAAAGAACAGCCATTTTATACAGAAAACTTCTTCGCCAAGTAAGGGAATTTCCTTTCATTACGATCAGTTATCCAGTAAAATAAAGAGAAGGGCTTTGGTAAATCCAAGACCTTCATTACAGCACTAAAGGAGATTTTCAATTGAAAAAATTTGCTGCATTTTTCCTCGCTGCGACATTGATTTTGTCGCCAATCGGGAACATCATCTTCCAAGATGAAATTACTGCCGAAGCACGTGGCTATAAGTCCGGTAAGAAGAGTTTCAGTACACCAAATCGTGTGCAACCGAATAAAGCAGAAAAGAAACAAGACACCAATCAAAGTAATGATAAAGCAACAGCAGGTAACACAGCGAAGAAGCCAGGCGGAATGGGTGGCGGCTTGATGAAAGGTCTATTCGTCGGTGGACTTGCAGGTCTATTATTCGGTAGCTTGTTTGCGAATATGGGTATGCTCGGCTCCATTATGGGCTTGATGATTAACGTGTTAGCGATTGTCTTCATCATTTACATGGTTCGCAAGATTTTCGCGATCTTCAAAGAGAAAGAGCGTAAACGCAATGAGGATATGAATCAATGGAACAACAGATAATCTACGAACAAGACGTAGTGAATGCGGTTTGTGTCTTAATTGCAAAAGAGTCACGTGCAATGCCAGACGACGTGGAAGTCGAACTTGCTTACGATGACGACACTGGGTTTTCAGCAGATGCAGAGCTTAACGGCAAAATGCATCACTTGGACACCTCCCGTCTCGTCGAAGCGCTTCGCCTTTGGATTGAGCAGTATCTCGATCAAGATCCGATGGCAGCAGGCATTCAGCTAAAGCTGGATGATGAAGAAGGGATTATCGCGATCGTTCGATAATCAACAGGACGCCCCTTTCCGGGAGGGCGTTCTTTTTTTCGTCTGTGGGAATGAAGAGGCCGTTAGAAAGAAGGATGGTGATATGCATTATTCCATTTTATCATTAGGATTGAAACCCCTTGTAAATACAGATTATCCAGTTCTTATATATTTCGATTAAGACTTCGTCCACGCGAAAAAAGGATGCCCCACACCTCGGGACATCCTGCCTTACCTATTACTTCATATTCTCAGATGTAATCTCTGCACAAGCAAATGGTGTTCCTGAATTGCCTGCTGGATCGGTAATGTTATCATCTGCGCCTTCATGGATAATCAATGCACTTCCATCTTCATCCATTAACGAATTTTCTTTTCCAGACTCAAGCGTAACTGCATCTGTCGTCACAGTAACTTTTGCGTTACCTTCTTCATCCGCCACAAGATTCTCCAAATCTCCTGCGTGGTGTCCTTCTGGATTCTCTAATCCATGCTTTTTATCTGTTGGGTTGAAATGACCGCCAGCAGACTCTTTAAAGTCCGGTGCAGTACAGACGCCGGTTTCATGGAAGTGCATACCGTGTTCTCCTGGCTCAAGGCCGGATACATCGATATCCATTGCTACTCCAGATGGCCCTTGCGTTAGCGTTACAGAACCAATTTCTTCTCCATCCACATTTATAACCGGCGCCATCACTTCAGGCTCCACTGTCTCCTCTTCTACAACTGGATCACCCGTGCCGTTCACCGGTTCTTTTTCCTTTTCATTTCCTTCATCCGTAGCGCCCCCGCAAGCTGCCATCAATAACGCTGAGCTCAATGCAATACTTGATAATTTCCACATCATTAAATTCCTCCTTGTATAAGTTATGTAATTCATTGTTCATTACTGATTGGATAATGAACTCATAGTGTGTAGTGTACCCCATTTCTCAAAATTCTAACATGTATCTATCATTTTAAGAGCGGATCGCGGACTGGATAGAGCGGTTACCTCGTGACATTGAGCGTTTACCGCTGGACTTTGAGCGCTTTACGCCCGACATAGAGCGTTTACACAGACACATTGAGCGCTTAACGACAAACATAGAGCGCAACCGCTTCCCCCTTCCAACAAATAAATGAAAGCCGCAGACAGATTAAAGTTTCGCTGATAGAAAAGGCCCTTTCATTAGCTAGAATTCACTACCGCACACTGGTGAAAAAGCAAACTATGTATCGCCACACACACTGGTTGCCAGTATAGGAAACATAAAAAACCGGAAACATTTTTCGTTTCCGGTCAAGTTTTATGAGAATAATATCTTTTCTAATTCCATTGGTTCAATATATGTATCGCCTCGATAAACGCGCATATTGCCTCCTGAAATTTCATCGATCAACATGATGTTGCGCTCAGGATCGCGACCGAATTCCAATTTGATATCATATAGTTCTAAACCTTTTTCCGCCATCTCTTTTCGCACTACTTCAGAAATTTGCTTTGTTAATTCTTTAAGTGTCGCATATTCTTCATGCGTTAAAATGTGAAGTTGCGCCAAAGCATCTTCCGAAATAGGTGGATCTTGACGTTCATCGTCTTTCAGCGTCACTTCCACGTAAGCATCCAGTACTTGTCCTTCTTCAGCGTATGCACCGAATCTGCGCAAGAAACTTCCGACCGCACGGTATCGACAAATCACTTCTAATCCTTTACCAAAGACCGTAGCAGGCTTCACCGTCATCGTCACTTCATCCAGATCGGCATCGATGTAATGTGTCGGTACGTTTTGCTCCTCCAATTTCTCGAAAAAGTATTTCGTCATGCGAAGTCCAGACTTCCCGGCACCTTCAATCGTCAGGCCTACTGTGTTGGCACCTGGATCAAATACACCATCTTCCCCTGTTACATCATCCTTGAATTTCAATAGCACGTGGCCATCTTCCAAGCGGTAGACGTCTTTCGTTTTACCAGAATAGGTTAATTTCATCCGTACGATTCTCCTCTATTCATAAATGTGTACTACCTATTCAGTATAAAGCACTTTGACGAGAAGAAAAAGTATTGTTTGACAAAAGTTGATGGACGTCCAGGTCGTTTTCACAAAATAATCTTATACGTAGGATAATTAATACAAGTGAATTGAGGCAAATGAATAAAATAGTTTGGCGCAATCATCTTCTAGTTTTTATGAAGAAACTCTTTTCATTCTCACACACACATGATACGCTAGTTCTGAAAATGAAATATTTTGACCATTAGGGGAATCCTTTACAAGGACTGAGAAAAGAGTGTGGCTCTGAAACCCTTATTACCTGAACAGGTTAGCACCTGCGGAGGGAAGTGGCGAGTCGTTCCGTATGTATTTCTGTCGACACATCCACCACTTTCCGATTCGGGAAGTGGTTTTTTCTATTGGAGGGGCATGAATGAAATTACTTGGCGTGACCGATGACCGTCTTTCGCTTGATGAACTAACACTTCACTTGCAACAGACAATACCGTTTCTGGATGCTATGATCTTGCGTGAAAAGTCCAAGACAGATGAACAACTGATAGATGTGATTTCACGTCTTGCGAATTGTGGATTCCCACTTGAAAAGCTCATTATACATGCCAGACCTTACGTAGCCAGCAAGCTAAACCTTTCGAACGTACAGTTGCCGGGCTATGGCATGAGTGTACGGAATGCACGTCGGAAGTTTCCCGAGCTAACATTCGGCTGCTCGATTCATTCAATAGAAGAAGCAAAAAAAGCTACGACAGAAGGAGCAGATTGGCTCTTATACGGGCATGTTTTCGAAACAAAATCAAAACCTGGCCTACCAGCACGCGGTACCGACGAATTGTTTTCTATTGCGAAGTGGAGTTCGATTCCCGTATATGCAATCGGCGGAATTCAGCCACATCATTTGCCTGATTTGCAGCGAAACAACGTAGCAGGCGCGGCTGTATTATCCCCTATGCGGTCACTAAACGTTTTACAGAGTTATAGAAAAGGAGAGGCGTTTAATGGAGAAAATGATTGACCTGAACGGAAAGTCGTATTCAGTCGTTCCGGAAGTAAGGACGATTCAGCAGTTACTTGAGCATTTAGGACTTGGTGATCGTATTTTGATTGTGGAGAAAAACAAAGAAATTTTGCAAAAAGAGTACTACGATGCACCGATTATGGATCGAGACCAAATTGAAATCATACATTTTGTAGGAGGCGGATGAAGATGTTAAAAATTGCAGATAAAGAATTCTCTTCACGTTTATTATTAGGTACAGGGAAATACCCTTCATTTGATATACAAAAGCAGGCAGTCGCAGAATCGGAAGCAGACATCCTCACATTCGCGGTACGGCGCATGGATATTTTTGAAGCATCGCAGCCTAATTTTCTAGAGCAATTGGATTTAACTCGCTATACATTGCTTCCAAATACTGCAGGTGCAAGCACAGCAGAAGAAGCCGTACATATCGCGCGTCTCGCAAAAGCATCCGGACTTTGTGACATGGTAAAGGTTGAAATCATTGGGTGCAGCCGTTCATTGCTTCCAGACCCTGTAGAAACATTACGTGCTTCTGAAATGCTATTAGAGGAAGGCTTTATTGTATTGCCTTATACGTCAGACGATGTAGTACTCGCAAAAAGACTATGCGAATTAGGCGTTCATGCCATCATGCCGGGCGCTGCGCCAATCGGTTCAGGCAGAGGCATTCTGAACCCGCTGAATCTGTCATTCATCATTGAGCAGTCCAATGTCCCCGTGATCATCGATGCAGGCGTTGGCTCACCAAAAGACGCAGCATTCGCGATGGAGCTCGGAGCAGACGGTGTCTTGTTAAATACAGCAGTGTCAGAAGCGGCAAATCCTGTCATGATGGCAGCCGCAATGAAGATGGCGATTGAAGCGGGACGTCTCGGTTATAAGGCAGGACGTATGCCAGTACGTGACTATGGTGTAGCTAGCAGTCCCACTGAAGGACTTGTGACAAATTGATTGGTAAATATTCTCGGCAAGAGCTGTTTGCACCGATCGGACTGGTTGGGCAACAGCGTATTCGTGAAGCAAAAGTTTTCGTCTTAGGAGCGGGTGCACTCGGTTCTTCTGGAGCGGAGATGCTAGTCCGGGCAGGTGTCGGTGAACTGACGATTGTCGATCGCGATATTTTGGAATGGACCAATCTCCATAGACAGCAATTATATACGGAACAAGATGTCATCGATCAATTGCCAAAAGCAATTGCTGCGGAAAGCCGATTGCGCGCTATCAACAGCGATGTGAAAGTGCGTGGGATTGTAGCGGATGTGACGCCAGAAAACATCCTCGAATTATTCGAAGGCCATCAATTCATTCTCGACGGCACAGATAATATCGAAACTCGATTACTGGCAAATGACGCCGCATTACAACTGGGCATCCCTTTCTTCATGGGTGCTTGCGTCGGGAGCTACGGGCTGACGTTTCCTATTGGTGTAAAAGAAGGCTCACCCTGCTTGCATTGTCTGCTCGAAGCGTTACCGCCACAGTCATTGACATGCGATACAGTCGGCGTCATCTCGCCAATCGTCGTCACGACAGCCGCCCGTCAAACCGCCGAATTGCTGAAGTGTATAACGGGCGCGTCGATGGAACCGCGTCTAGAATCCGTCGATCTTTGGACAGGCGAACGTGCTGCAATGGACGTGCAAAGTATGAAGAAACCCAGTTGTCCAAGTTGCTCAGCCACTCCTGTCTACCCTTATCTGTCTGCCAATGAAGTCATTCGGACTGCCGTGCTGTGTGGACGCGACACTGTACAACTAACCTGGCCGAAGCACCGACAAGTGGAACTACTGCCATTCGCCGAATCGATTCGCGGTATTGTTTCTAATTTAAAGCAAAATCCCTATTTGGTTTCCTGTGAATACAACGATCATCGACTCGTATTATTCCGTGATGGCAGGATGTTGGTGCATGGAACGAAGGATATTATGGTAGCCCGGAAGATTATCTCCGGTTTATTGGGATAATGCTTGGGGTTTAGAGCGTTCGTGAATGGGCTATGAGCAGTTTGCACGTTTGATAGAGCGGATACCTCGTGGGATAGAGCGGTTACCCATGGACTATGAGCGAATAACACGTGTGATAGAGCGCTCACCCACGGGCTATGAGCGGATAACACGTTTGATAGAGCGCTTAACAAGTGGCATAGAGCACTCACCCACGGACTATGAGCGGATAACACGTGTGATAGAGCGCTTAACACGTGGCATAGAGCACTCACACATGGACTATGAGCGAATACCACGTGTGATAGAGCGCTTAACAAGTGGTATAGAGCACCCAGCCACGGACTATGAGCGCCTAACACGTGGCATAGAGCGCTTCCCCCCGTGTATAGATCACTCCCCCCAATTTCATGAGCATACCCAATAAATCCGCCAATAAAAAACGCTTCGGAAAGCCATAAATAGCCGTCCGAAGCGTTTATTTTTATTATTTACCGAGCTATTCAACTCACTCATTTAAATCCACCTCAGCCACACTCTCCAGCCTTAACACACCATCCGTCATCTTGTACACCTTATCCACGTACTTAATCAACCGCACGTCATGTGTCACGACAATGGTCGCTGTCTGATTGGTCTTCGTTTCATTACGCAATAACTCCATTACCTCGAACGCCCGATCCGAATCAAGTGAAGCGGTAGGCTCATCTGCCAAAAGAATTGCTGGCTTACTGAACAACGCTTTAGCAATCGCCACACGCTGCCGTTCACCACCCGATAAATCAGAAGGATAATTTTTGTGCAACTTGGTAATACCCAAATCCTCGTATAACTTACGTTGCTCGTCTTTCGACATATTGCCTCTCTTTACTTTATTCAGCAATTCAAGTTGCTCGTCGACAGTTAGAAACGGCACGAGGTTGGAAGCCTGCAATATAAATCCGATTTCCTGTAAACGGATTTTTGAACGTTGCTTTTCATTCAGTTGCGATAATTCTTTCCCGTTAATGATGACTTGGCCTTCGCTTGGAGATTGTAGACCGCCAGCCACTGTCAGGAACGTACTTTTTCCTGACCCTGATGGACCGATGACTGCCACCAATTCACCACGCTCAACTACGAAATTTGTCTCTTTCATCGCTTCGACTAACGTATTGCCTTCACCGAACGTCTTTTTTGTATTTCGTAATTCCAGTACCATCGTTTACCCTCCTATCGCTTCTAGCGGATCAATTCGGATAATCGTCCAAACCGAAATGACTGCTCCGAGAATTGCCACTACTATTAAGACCAAACCATAAATTATCATGGTAGGTATATCAAACATGATAGGAACTGCATTTGGCAGGAAGCTTCCCGCAAGCAACGTCAGACCGAACGCGAGGACTACCCCGATCAACGCAAGAATGAACGTCTGCGCGATTACTGATCTTGCCAAATAAGCACTGGAAATTCCTTGCGCCTTCATCAGACCGAACATGCTGATTTTTTGTACTGTCAATACGTACAGGAAAATCGCAACGATAGCAGCTGAAATGACGAATAGGAAGTAAATCATATACGTTAACGTCAAATTTTGCTCTGTATAACCTGGCAGATTCTCAATAAACGTTTCCGTTTCAATGATTTCCGTATTGTCAGGCAAGGAAAGTGTATCCCAGTCTTTGTCTTTGATGACAATCGCATTGACCATGTCTTTATTCATTGTATAGGCGTCTCCATATTTAATTTTCTGCATATCATTTAACTTCATATAGAGAATAGGCGATGCATTGAAACGAGCCTTTTCTGTAAAGCCGACAATTGTCAGTTCCGTATCAGATGAAGACAACTCGAGTGTGTCCCCGATTTTAAAGCCTTCATCTTTCAACACATCAGATGCCACGACACCGTTTTGAACATAAAATGTCGGGTCTCCTTCACTGACTTCCGGCTTGATGAACTCTTCTCTATCAATACCGAAGAGCATCACATTTTGCTTGGTGGCACCATTGTTTGCGATGGCACCCATTTGACTGACAACAGCCGTTTCTTTCGCATTCAACTCTTCGGCTACTTCCTTGTTAAGTGCCGATTCATACAAACTCTTATCAGATTCCTCTGTCAGTAAAACGGCATCGACTTTCCATGTATCGATCGCTTCTCTGTTCATGCTGGCTAATCCATTTGCCAGTCCGGATAGGAAGAACACGAGGAAAGACACCAATAGCAAAATCGATGTAATGAGTAAAAACCGTAATTTATTCTTTTTTATTTCGCTCCAGGCTAAAAACATGCAGACTCACTTCCTTTTATAGGACATTTATCGCTTCTTCCAACTCATAAGAAGTTGAAACGACTTCTTTCGATACATCGCCAATTGATGTAATGACGCCTTGCAAATTTTTCATATGATCTGAAAAATGCTGGATATCGTCAATCGTCAAATGAACCGTCTTTGTTATGTTCCGAAATGTTTCTCTAGTTGTTTCCGTTTCTTTCCTGCCCATATCCGCAAACTTCGTGACGGTATCTATCGCATCATGAACGGCTCGCGTCTTCGCCTTCGACTGCGCGACGAGTTGTGCAATATTTTCTGTCGAACGTTTCGTCTGATCAGCTAGATTTCGGACTTCATCCGCCACAACCGCGAAACCTTTTCCATGGACACCCGCACGTGCCGCTTCAATTGCAGAATTCAGTGCTAAGAGATTGGTCTGATCAGCTATATTTTTCACTAACTGAACGACTTCTTCAATTTGAATGGATGAACGATTCAGTTCTTCAATTAATGCCGCCATGCCTTGTGTTTCCTTAACGATCGTCTCCGAAGTGACCACCATCTGTGCCATCTGTTCGATTCCAGACTGCGCTTGATCTACTGAAGTTTCGGAACGGACAATACTTTCTTGAATTTTCCCTTCGAGTACGGTAGATTGCTCAATCAAATCGTTGACGACTGCATATGTTGACTCGGACTTCCCTTCAATCTCCAGCGCAATACTACCAATTTGTTGCTTGACGCTATTTTTCACTTGTTGCTGATTTGCATGAATTGCGTCATTCGTACTCTTTTCGAATGCCTCAAGAACCAACTGCTTTTCGAAATTCAAAATCTTACTTAACGCCACAATCATTTCATGCTCTTCTGCACGATCTAATTCTAAATCAAATAATATATCGAGCATCGTTGAATGCAAGTTTTGAAAAGCCGCGATATACCATTTAGGTTCCAAACCAATGCGTAAATGAGCACCAGCTACTTTACGTCGATTGATCAAATAGGCTTCATTAATCACACCGTCGAATAATCCCGCGAGATGTATAGCTAGCGTCTTACGTAAATAATCGGTTGTACTGTACTTTTTAATCATTTGAGACAATGTAGGAACGGCTATCACACTAGAATAAAATGCTTCTACAATTTCATCCATCCGGTCGTTCATCGGGCCTTTTAACGCACGTAAAAGTTGTAAATCTCGCTCACTTAATTGAATAGCATCTAACTGCAATTGAATCTCTTTAGTAGGTACTTGCAAGTTGATAGGAACAGCGGAAATAGGTCGGACTAGTGATGGGGTTTTGCGTTTTTTCGTACTCCACATATTGGAATTCTCCTTTTCTTCCACTGACACGAACAAGCTGCTGGCTTCTAGGTTGTTAATACTTTGTACAATGTTTAGTTTACTTGATTATACATAGATCTACCCATAAACACTAGAATAATTGATGGGTATAGACTTATTTTATACTTTTTGATTTCTTGCTGATCAAAACTCCTACGAAGAAACCATAGACAGCGTGTCCGACCATCCACCAGAACAAGGAAACCATATTCGTGACAGGGGGCGTACGATCAGAAAAAGAAGTTGTCGGATACAATAATAATCCGATGGCTAAATTCACTAGAAAAGGGAACAATATCGCATGATTACGAATGAAACCACTACTCTTATCATACAGAATCACCAATATGATACAGAGAACAATTGAAACAATTAGATGGAAAAACACTTCAATCACTTCTGGAAATGCATACTCTTTTACGATAGGTATGTAATCAACATTCAATAACAAAGTATATACTTTGTGACCTGTAATTGACTGCATAAATTTTAAGAACATAGCGAGAAAAACACCAGTTAAGAGGCCAATCCATATACCTTGTACAATATATTTAGTTTTCATCTAGACACCTTCCTACACTGTAAAAATAATAGATTTGACTTAACTCGTCAAATCTATGTATAATGTTAGACATGTAGAATCGGGCGATATTGGATCGCTACTTATAGTATAAAGAAAGGTTGATCACTTTGAAGCCATCATCTGAAGCCCCTACGTATACAATTAAACAGGTTGCAGATCAAACAGGCTTGTCGCGGCAAGTTTTGAGGAAGTGGGAAGAACGTTATGACATCGTTATTCCACAGCGACTAGATAATGGCTATCGAATTTATCACGACGAGGATATCCGGTTATTTTTGCTGATGAAACGTTACGCAGAAGATGGTTTTGCGCTATCGCAAGCAGCCGAAATGGCGAAATCCCAGAAAAACTCCACACTTCCATTGAATCCAGAAAATACGTATGTAGAGGATACATTGAGCGACTTATTGCGCCACGGTAAAAATTGTGATGAACTAGAATTAAACTTCTCCTTGCAAGCCGCCTATCATAGATTAGGACTTGAACATTATCTTCAGCAAATCGTCATTCCATTTTTGCAGGAAGTAGGCGATCTCTGGGCAAGTGGTGAATGGGACGAATATCAAGAAGCCTTGTCGAGTCTGGTTGTACGCGATCAACTCGTCCAGCTACGGCGCAACTTCCAATACCGAGAAGACTCGCCCATACTGCTTGGCGCTTGCCTCCCTAATGAATCACATGAAATTCCGGTGCATATTTTTTTACTGCAACTGATGCTAAAAGGTTGGCGTACAGCGATGATTGGATCATCGCCGGCTCCGGGCGCGATCCAGTCTCTTATAGAAAAGATCAAGCCTGTCAAAGTGTTGCTGTCGGCATCCACTACGTTTCCATTTGAAGAGAATCCACAGATGATACAAGAGTTAGACGAGTTTGCAGGCCAACATCCTCATACCGAATTTTATCTAGGTGGATACGGAGCGTTCATTTGGGCTGACCGGCTGAATTTACAACATATTCATCTGCTTGAATCTATCGATGAAATTTAAGAATTTTTACATGTATCATACGCTGCCAATGCACGGGCACGGGCAGCTTGGTGGTCCACAATCGGAGCCGGATAGGATGTACCAATCGTTACTCCTGCTGATTCCAAGACATCATTCGGTGCTTCTGCCGGTTGAAATACATACTTTACTGGCATGTCCGTCAACTCGGGCAGCCATTTTTTTATATACCGCGCCTCTTCATCAAATTTCTTGGCCTGAAGGATTGGGTTAAACACTCTAAAGTACGGCGAAGCATCAAAACCGCTGCCCGCCACCCATTGCCATCCCATCGCGTTGTTCGCTAGATCCAAATCCACCAGCGTCTCTTCAAACCACTCCATACCTTCACGCCAGTCGATCAATAAATGTTTAATCAAAAAGGAAGCTACGACCATTCGCACACGGTTATGCATATAGCCTGTTTCCCATAATTCACGCATTCCGGCATCGACTAACGGATAACCGGTACGTCCTGTTTTCCAAGCCTCCAGCTGATCATCAGCTAGTTGCCACGGAAATTTTTCAAACTCTGGTCGCACAGGTTTCGTCAACATCTCTGGAAAGTACAGTAGCTGGTAATTATCGAAATCCCGCCACGCCAATTGGCGAATAAACGCTTCCACTTGTTGATCACCGACGTCTTCCGCTGCAGCTAACGCGCCGTGCCATAGCGAACGTACGCTTACATTCCCCCAAGCCAAGTAAGGCGACATTCGTGAAACACTAGATTGGGCGGGGAGATCCCGTCCTACTAAATAATCGTACAAGCCACAGTCTCGGAACGTTTCCCAACACTTCATCGCGGCTCTTTCTCCAGGTTGCCAATGATTTGCGAGCTTGTCATACCAACGAACATCCGATAACAAACCCCATTCATCGGAAGGCAATGACTGAAGTTCAGCAGTAGACGGCATGAGTTCAGGAGTCGCGAGCGGTGTCGCTATCAGTTCTTGTCGCAGTCGCTTCCAAAACGGTGTAAATACTTTATACGGCTGATTGGTTTTATTAAAGATGGCATCAGGCGCAACGAGTAATGACCCTTGGAATGAACGCACTTGAACACGTCTTTCCTCACAAGCCTCCGCTACTATACGTTCTGCTTCCCGGCTTTCGGGATCATATAATTCATTGAACACAAGCTGATCGGCTTCGCTTTCATCTAGCAACTTCATCAGCTGTTCGACAGGTTGCCCTTGACGCACCACGAACTGAATTTGTTGCTTCGCAAAGCGTTCGATTATTTCCAGCAAGCTGTGATGCAGCCACCAATCGGATGCTGCATAGCGCGTTTCCGGCAAAATGAAAACGGGCAACACTTCACCATGCGCTGCCGCCTCCACCAATGCGGGATGATCATGCAAACGTAAATCTTTTCGGAACCAAACTATTGTTTTACCCACTCTATTCACTCCTTTTACTTATCTTAAAACGCACCCGATCCACCGCCTCCACCACCTGTTCCACCTCCACTGCTACTGCTACTGCTACTGTCACTACTCGGAGCGTTGTTCGATACATTGGTCGATGCTTGATTGAAAGAACCTGTTAGGAATATAGGATTGTAGACTACACCGCCATAATAGGAATTTCCGTACTGTGCGTCTGTCGTATCCTGTCGATGTCTTTCATCATCACGAGTGCGATGTTGATCAAGCTGATTTTGGACACTGACGAAGTCCTTGTAATACGCGTCCAGTTCAGGATGCTTCACGCCTACTCCATAAATCAACACACGGAATCGATCATCAAGCGATAAGCCTTCCCATTTCTTCGTATCCAGTTCCTTCATCCATTGATCTACTCGCTCCCACTCAAGTTTGAGCAAAGTCCCTTCATAATTATTCGGACTGTAAAACAATGCGAATCCAAATGCACCTAACGTCAAAATCCCTACTAGAACTAGTTGCAAATATAACGCATAATAGATAAAAAAGATGGCCAATCCAATTCCAAGTGTACCAATTAGACTTAGGATTACGCGTTCTTTTGTAGTCTTGGCCTTCACTTTGTATTCATTCAATTCTGCTTTTAAAAGATCTTTCCACATGATAAATTTCTTATCAAATGCTTCATAATTCTTCTCTTCTTTCGTGTAACTTTTCAACTTGCCCAATGTGAACTTTTGATCCTGGCCGATTTGGAAAAATAGCAGCTGAATTAATTGCTTCTCGTGTTCTAATTTTACGTTCGCATCGACCAATTCAAACTCCTCATCGGATAGTTGTTTCACATTCCCTTTACGAACGAGATCAAGCAATGCGGCGGACATTAGCTCGATGGAAGCTGCTCCATTCTTGAAAAGAAGTACAGCCGGTAAGCTCATATCATTCGTGGGAACGTAAAAGCCATTCGACTCCATTTGATAGTGCGCTTCCTTCCTATAGCTTTTCCTTCTCGCATTCGCGAAAAAGCCAATCAAACCGACTCCAAAAACTCCCGCTGCTGCACTAACACTACCCACAGCACCTACAATCTTTTGACTCTCAATGAATTTCTCATGTAGCATAGCTACCATTTCCTGATCTTTTTTGACCGTAGGGCGAATGTCGGCATCTACCGCGGTCATGGCTGGAAATAAAGACGGTTCATAGATCACGCGAATATCACCATTGTTTCCCGCATGGACTTTTCCCAATGAAAATACGACCGTTCCATTCGCTTGTACTTTCCCTGTCTCTTCCGCACTGTCATAGCCGATGAACATTACGTCAGACGCTTTACTAGGAGGGATGATGGTAATCGTCATATTGCCATAATCCGTTTCATTACGACGATCAAAAAATGGCCAATAGAACTGCGCGCCATCTGTATATTTTTCCATTCCATTTCTAATCGTGTACTGCAAATCAAAGACTATGACTTCGCTATCTCCTTTGCGGTGTACACGATATTCCGTGTCACGCTTCTCAATCTCTAACTGTTTACCCTTTTCAGAGGCTTTAAAGTCTTCAATTGAAGCTTCATTTTTCGGTTGCATTTCTCGAATAATTCCGTTAAATCCACTGTCAAAATCATACGTGTGCTGCTCGTTAACCTGAACGGTACCATCCGCTTCCAACTGCGCGTTGATTTTTACGTCCGAAATGCTGAAATCTACTGCCCCAGCCGTTGTCGGCAGAACAAAGAAGGCTAGTAAAGAGACAAATAACAGTTTCCATTTCATAAAAAATCACCTCTTATCAGAAGTATACGATAAGAGGTGATCAATAGATTCGTTTATTGGCAGAATGTTAGGAATACATTTTAGGCATTTTCTATAACTTTAGTACTTTATACAAATAGACACCCATCGAACCAAATAATAGTGCAAGTATCGTGATGAGCAAAGGCATGTTCAATGATCCGATTCGAGCCAAAGCGATATCGATCGACTGCCATATGAGAAAGACAAATAGTAGTGTCGAAATGTTTTTCATGACATTCATGAATAGCACGCCATAGCGGTACTGGATTTCTACGTTATCAGGACGCAAATTCAAGTAGTTATACGTATGCGGATACTTCTCCAGCTTCCACATCCCTACCCACATAACGATACCAATGACTGGTAACAGCAGTAATTCCATTCTCGAACCGTAACGGTCCACTTCCCCATTCGCTCCAAAATGCGCAGGAATACGATCCGGCAATTGATTCCACTGCAACAATAAATAGACGAGAACAGCAGCGAATAAAGCGATAACCAACACATCGAACGCTTTTGCAACAGCAGGTTTCTCTATGTCTAGCTTCGGTTTTTTCGTCTCCATACTCTCGCCACCTAACTTATGATTCCGTTGCGCTCGTCATTTCAAATACATCAAAGACGTTCTCTTTAATATTGAGCGACATGATCTTGCCTTGTTTCTCATAGAAATGAATGGATCCTCTGCGGTCTTCCAGCATCTCCGTCCAGCCCCATTCTTCGATCGTACGCAAATAATGATCTGGCGGATTGCCTTCCGAGTCACCGATGCCTTTCAACTTATACTTCGCCGATTTAGTAATTTCCCCTACGCAATCCTCCGCTTTCACTTCATAAGCTTCTTTTGGAACAGGGAACCCTTGATTGATGATCGCCATGCGGTAGCCGTCTTCCCCGCTATACACATTGGAACAGCCAGTTAGTACCAAGACAGACAGCACAGCCAACAGCGCAAGTACTCGCTTCATATGTTTACCTCCCGTTTCACGACTTCATTGAATCCATCGTACTAGGAAATATTGACATTGTCACTCTACTTTTTGTGACGAATTAACGCAACTTCTGCACAATAACCACTTTTAAATAATTAAATTCAGGATAATCACGCGGCGTACGGAAGTCTCTTGGTAATGACGATTCTTCGAGTACTTTATAGCGCATATCCGTCTCTTTGAACGCTTGCTCAATGAAGCCTTTGAACTTCTTCATACTAAAGCTCGCGTTATTTGTGGAAGCTACGATAATACCGTTCTTCTCCGTAACCGCAATCGCTTCTTTCATCAGCATAGGATAATCCTTCGCTGTACTAAACGTATACTTCTTCGAACGCGCAAAGCTCGGCGGGTCCAGTACAACTAGTCCGAATTTCATGTCATGACGCTTGGCATAACGGAAATAGTCAAAGACATCCATCACTTTAATATCCTGCTGCTCGTAATCGATACCGTTGACACTGAACTGCTCGATTGTCTTCGCGACACTACGCTTCGCCAAATCCACATTCGTCGTTTTCTTCGCGCCACCTAAAATAGCAGCAACCGAAAACGCTCCTGTATAAGAGAACGTATTCAACACTTCGCGACCTTCCGCATAGTTGTCGCGAATCGCCTCACGTACATCGCGCTGATCAAGGAAAACTCCCGTCATCGCACCATCATTCAAATCAATCGCAAAGTTCATGCCATTTTCCTTGACGATGATCGGAAAATCTCCAGGCGTCCCTTGAACGAAATCATCCTGTTCCACATACTGCCCTTGTGAATCAAAACGCTTCTTCTCGTAAACCGCTTTGTAACCCCCACGCTTATCCAACACGTTATACACGTGATGACGGAACGCATAAATCCCTTCACTATACCAGCTGACCATATAATAGCCATCGAAATAATCGATCGTCACGCCACCAATTCCGTCGCCTTCTCCATTAAACAAACGGAAAGCCGTCGTATTCGGATCTTTCATATACGCGTCACGACGCTCAAACGCAGTCGCCATTTTCTGATCGAAGAAATCAAAGTCAATCTCTTCTCTCTCATTCGAAGTCAGCACCCAGCCAATTCCTTTATTTTGAATTCCATAATAACCTGTAGCCAAATATTTATGATAACGATCCGTCAGACGAATCAAACTACCTTCCTTCGCCTGAATCTCACTACTCATCACAGCATCCTTCAAAATCAAAGGATACCCCTTCTTCAAAGCCACCGTGCCCTGTGCATTTAACTGTATTTCAACTAATTTACTCATATCGTCATCCTCAAAGTGTATTTTCTCTATTATCGCATGGATGAACCAAAAGTGAAAGCGGCTCGACAGGATCGGCAGGCATAAGACGGGCTGGACTTGAGGCGCCTTTTGCCTCACGACCGGCACGGCTTATGACCCGAGATCCTAGCCGCTTGAACTAGATGAACCAAAAGTGAAAGGTGGCGCTTAGAGTCGGCACCTCAAAAAAAAATACCTACTTTACGACTTTTCCTCACCCTTCACTTACAATAAAAGTATGTAAATAACCAAACAGGAGGAATTCACATGAACATCATCCCTTTAGGCATCTGGGGCGGCTACCCAAAAGCAAACAGCGCCACCTCTTCATTTCTCATCGAACACGAAGGATTCCATTGCCTGTTCGACTGCGGAAGTGGCGTACTATCTTCCCTGCAAAATCATATCGCACTGGAACAGCTCGACGCGGTCGTCATCAGCCACTATCACGCAGATCACATCGCAGACATAGGAAGCTTGCAATATAGCCGGTTGATTCAGTACTACCTTGGACACCCTTCCCCACCACTACCTATTTACGGGCACGCGCAGGACGAGGAACAGTTTGCGAAGTTGACGTATAAAGAGCAAACACAAGGTATCGAAATTCAAGAAAATCAATCCGTCCAAATCGGCCCATTTACCGTAACATTTTGTCCAACTATCCATCCCGTCTACTGCCTAGCCATGAAGTTCACAGTAGGAGGCAAGTCTGCGGTTTTCACTGCCGATACGGAATGGTCGGACAAGCTCGTGGCATTCTCGCAACATGCCGACATCGTATTCTGCGAGGCCAATCTATACGAAGAACACCTCGACAAATCACCGGGTCACCTAGCAGGTAGCCAAGCAGGTGCACTTGCACAGCAAGCCGAAGTCGGGCAACTCGTCCTCACCCATCTGCCACCTCACGGGAATATCCATGAGATTTTGAACGAAGCAGAGAAAACGTTCAGTGGTTTGGTGGAAATTGCAGAAGTAGGAAAAAGGTATACAGTAATTTAAAGCCGGAACAGTAAACTGGTGAGTATGAAGGGATTGCAACTTCAGATAGGGGATGCTTCCCCATGGGCTCAAGCCATGCCCGCAGGAAAGCGTCCCCTCCGAAGCGCAAATCCCCTCCCCTATCCCCGTCAACCTATCCTATTTCATTCCACAAAAAACGACCTCTGCAAATTCTGCAAAGGTCGTCTAACTTCTTATAAAAACACAATCATTGCCAAGATCGCTGCCAGCACAATACGATAAATTGCAAACGGCATCAACTTGACCTTCGAAATCAACTTCAAGAAGAAGCGAATCGAAATCAGCGCGAATACAAACGCACTCAAGAAACCAACCACATAGAATCCTATGTCATCCATCGACATATACTCCCAGTTCTTCAACACCGACACAAGACTCGCACCCATCATAATTGGAACCGCCATGATGAACGTAAAGTCAGCAGCCGTCCGGTGATTCATCCCAAATAACACACCGCCGGAAATCGTCGCACCCGAACGTGAAAACCCTGGCCACAATGACAAACACTGAACCAATCCCACTGTAAATGCCTGTTTATATGTAATCTGATCCAGCGTCTGTACACGTGGATTTTTCGGTCCAAATTTATCCGCTGCAATCATTAACACCGCACCTGCAACTAGCGCAAAAATAACCGTTTCTACACCGAATAAATAATCATCAATTAAATCTTTCAGTGCAAAACCTAAAATAACAGCCGGCAACATACCAACGATTACGTGTAGCAAATTGAAACGCTCGCTCATCTTGACATCGCTATCTACTTTATACAAACCGACTAAACTAAATAACCGTTTCCAAAACACAACGACTACAGCCAAGATCGAACCGAGCTGAATCACTATTTTAAATGTAATCGCGGGATATTTCCCAAGGAATTCTTCCGTCTTCAGCCACATATCATCGACAATAATCAAATGACCCGTCGAAGAAACAGGCGCGAATTCCGTCATACCTTCTACAAACCCTAAAATTAGCGCTTTTATTAAATCAAATAATTCCATATGACTCTCTTTCCGCGAAGGTTTCCCTTCTGCTATTCTATTTTCTTTTACCCAGTCTACCATGACGTAACAAATAGTGGATAAGTTTCCGGCGGAATATTTTTTATCCACATGTGCATACTTTTTCGTTTTTGCATAAAACTGAATACTTATACACATAGTACGTGGATAGATTGTGGAGAAGTCCGTGACTTCAGACTATTCTAATTAAAAATGCTGTTTATCCACAGTTTTATCGTCTATCTACTACTATGTTGAAATTTTTACTAATAGACTATCAAACCGTTAATTTGTTTTGAAACGCATAAATAACCGCTTGAGTGCGGTCTTGGACTTCCAATTTGGATAATACATTACTGACATGGGTCTTAACCGTTTTTAACGCAATGAATAGCTCATCCGCAATTTCCTGATTAGATTTACCTTTGGCCAATAATAATAATACTTCTAGCTCACGATCAGTTAAATCTTCATGCAAGGCATGTGTCTGGGCACCGCGCATTTTTGTCATCATTTTAGATGTCACTTCGGGCTCGAGTACCGTTTGCCCTTGCATAGTTTCCCTAATAGCATCCGCCACCCGCTTTGCGTTGGACGTTTTTAAAATATAACTGACAGCACCTGCTTCAAGTGCGGGGTATAATTTATCGTCATCGAGGAAACTCGTGACGATGATGACCTTCGCTTCCGGCCAGTTAGCGATAATCGCAGCCGTCGCCTCGGCGCCATTCATGACAGGCATGACCATGTCCATCAAAATAATATCCGGACGCAAATCCAGCGCTTTCTCAACGCCTATCTGACCATTTTCCGCCTCCGCAATCACTTCGATATCCGGTTGCATTTGCAAATACGTCGATACGCCAATGCGCACCATTTCATGATCATCTACCAACAGCACTCGAATCATCCGCCAGCTCCCCTTTCAAAATCGGTAATTTCACTTCTATGATCGTTCCTTGAGAAGGTACCGAGACAATCTTACAACTGCCACCGATCTCAATCGCACGTTCCTTCACATTCTGCAGACCATAAGATCCACCTTTGCCATCATCCTGCTTAAATCCAACGCCATTGTCTTGCACGCGCAAAATCGCCAATCCATCACGTTCGATTAATAAAATTTCTACTTCCGTCGCCTGTGCATGACGAAGTGTATTCGACAATGTTTCTTGTGCAATCCGGAATAAATGATCTTCCGCACCTTTAGATAGCTCGATATCTTCTAATCGATGTGTAATATCAAACGTCACTTTTTCCTGCAATTCACTCAGTAACTCTTCGAGACCTTTCGCAAGCGTTTGATTATGCAATGCTGCCGGACGTAAATGAAGAAGTAAAGCTCGCATTTCTAATTGCGCTTGTTGAACCATTCTTTCTACTTGCAATAACGGCTTGCTTATCGGACCTTCTTCCGCTTGTTCCGCAAGTGCCGACAATAACATAGACGCCGCGAACAATTGCTGGGACACAGAGTCATGCAGTTCTCTCGCCAATCTTTGGCGTTCTTGAATGATCCGTTCCTGAATGATTTTATCTTGTGTCTCGACACGCTCATCAGTAATCTTACGCAAACTGTTCCGCTGTGCTTCGAGTACTTCATAAAGCTGTTCAATGGAACGATTCGTCTGTTTTTTCATTTTATTTGAGCTCGTAAATTCCTGTTTAGCATATAAATGCTGCAGTTTTCCGGTAATGATATTTTCTTTCATCCTACTGTTCAAGCTGACCCAGCTAGCAATTCCTAAACCGATGATGAAAATTGTTGTGAACAACCAAACGAGCAACGGCATATCCGCCGCTTCTGTATCGAGTAGCAACCTTTGATATTCCGCAATCGATACATCAATGAACAAATAGAAAAAGACCGCGACGATCAAACTAAACATCAACGTCAAGAAAATGGTGCGACCAATGATTGCCTTCATTTTCTACGCACCTCCACATCGCCGATCCAAGTAAATACCGAAATAATCAACTCGGGATCATTCGGCCGCTTTGTTTCATAGCCATCATGTTCTTGTAAGGTTTCATTGAACAATTGCTTTTGGGCCTTGCCTAAAATATTTGCTTCACCGTACAGCGTGGCATAATGAATTCGCACTGGGATATCATAAGGTAGTTCAATACGCACTTTACCAAAAATTTGCCGAACCGAAATAAACGAAGCCCCTTTAGGCAATACCGTATCCGTCACATCGACATGCACGTCACCGAAAAACCCTTGCATATGAATATCTTCCCACTCATACGTCGCGAACGGAGTCGATTGGATCGAAAATAAGCGGTTTCTCCACATACCTTGCGATCGTCTAACTCGAGGCTTTTGTAAATCACCAAACACTTCACTAGCCGGTATGCCTTTCCATAGCTTCATTATAATATACAAGACAATGGCTAAAATCAGCAGCCGCACACTCCATAATGTCAGAAGTGCAATTACGATAAAGACAATTCCTGTGATCGCTGTCCATTTCCCACGTTTTCGATAACCGTAATCGAGAAATCCCCAACCGAGAAGGAGGAAGATGAAATTACCGTTTGAAAACACCATGGATTCGACGAAAGCAATCGTCAAAAGAGCAAGCACATATACCGAAACTTTAGTAGAATCCTTCTTAGCCATTCCATACTCTCCCTTCTCGATAGAGGAAGCGCGATGCTTCCTCTTATAGTTTACACAATATCTTGAGATTTTGCGTTAGATTTCTCTAAAGAATCTAGACGTTGCTCCATTGACGAGTGCGTTTGCGGCGTTCTCGTTCTTCCACCCAGATTTTCGATGTACGAATGCAAGTCATCAAGCGTAGAAAATGACTGATCGGGCTTAACGAATCGATCCATTTTTTCTTGCGCGCGTGTCACATTCTCTTTGCCCATCAATTGTAACTGGCGAACACGCATATCCTTCACGCGATGCTTCATCTCTTCAAATTTCCGTTCCAATGACAGCAATTCTTTCGTAGCGTCTTGGATACTCGTAGACAAACGGGCAACTCGTCCTTCATATGCTTCTACTTCTTCTTGAGCGAACGCGATCAACTCTGCATCTCCTGTCACTTCAGCAAGTTCTAGCTGACGACGACGTTTCATCGCCATCAAATCCGCGTCCTGACATTCGGTTTCTAATTCTTCTTTCAGTCTTCCTTGACGTTCAAGCAACTTACCGATTTCCGCTGTTTGCTTTTGCGCATCTAGGAAATACTGATTCAGTAACTCCAGCGGATTTTCTTTCTTCTGCGGCTTATCCATCAAACCATTCAACTCTTCTTGTACTGTATATTTCAATTTGTGCCAAAATGCGTTCATAGTGCATCTCTCCTTTTATTTTGTCAGTTCATTCCACTGGCGTTCAAAGTTTGTGAACGGGTCATTAGATATGACGTTCGAATTTACATTGCGGTCTTTCCATTTGCGATATACATAATAGACTCCAATCAATGCGATGATCCCGATGAATGCGCCGATATTTGAAATCGAGCCGATTACACTAATGATCAAAACCGTCATCCAGACTACTTTCGCGAACATCGACTGGCTCTTTCTCCAGTAGTGGTAGCTAACCAGTGCGATCGCTCCTGTTACGGCTAAAACAATGATTGGACCTACGTTTAGCGCTAGAATTAAACCTGCTATAATGCCTAGTAAAACTAATCCAAGTTTCTTCATGTTGATGTCCTCCCTTCATTTGTATCCTTAGTTTATAATGAATTCCCACTTTCTCCGACGGTCCCATAGCGGATTTCTTACTCAGACTTAAGGCTGAGTGTGAGTAGGTACAGAAACCAGAATACTTTTGGCAGTAAAACTAATTCGCGCAGGCACGTGGGGGATTGCCGTTATACCTGCGCTAACTATTTAGGTTGAGTTTTAAAAGGGCTAGCAAACCGGGAAATTGCGAATGTTACCCAACTTAGAAACGCATTTGGTAGAACAACTACTCGGCTGCTGGTCTTTGTCACTTCTGGTTGAGGACGTCGCTCGACTGGTTGTTAGGTACTAAAATTAGCGAGGGTATGCTTTCTGGACCCGCGCAGGCACGTGGGGGATTGCCTCCAGCCCTGAGCCAGCTGGCGATAGTGCCCGCCAGTTGTCTCAGGGCCACGGCCTACCCCGCAGTTGTGCCTGCGCTATTGTGGGAAAGTGAATTCGTTTGTGTTTCTAGCAAAAAAACCAGCAACATTGTGATACTAATCATTTATTTTTTGCGAATGAAGTGTATTAGCTTCCCTACACAATCTAACGAAGGCGCCTGCTGTGGTAGGCGAAGCAAGGAGACAAAGACAGGCGAACTTCCTGTCTCTGGCTCCTTGCGAAAGCCATCCACCAGCGCCGAAGTGAGGACAATGAGTTTTCTACTTACACCGCAAGCAAAACAAGAAACTCCTACCGAAACACAAAAAAGCTGCTCAAGAAATCAATGATGATTTCTCAAACAGCTACATCGGATTTTACTTATTCGCTTTAATTAGGCCATCAATCAAACCTGCATGCAAACCTTCATGCCAAGTAAGAAACTGCAGAACTTCATCGACAGTTTCCATCGTAATGAATTTACCGATAGAAAGCGGTGTACTCAATCGATGGGCCAGCTGTTGTTCGGTTAGTTTCGATATACGCTTGCTTTGGTCTTTCATCGCAGCGATTAACTCCTCTTCAGCTGGAGGACTACTCGGCCAAGTAGATGGACTCGTTCCTGGCGCGAAGAATTCAGTCCACTCTAACTTATCGACTGGGTAGTCATTCAGTGCGCGGTGAAGAAGATCTTCAGTTAATGAATAGATATGTCCTACATTCCACCGTACAGTATTAGAAAAACCTTCAGGTTGAACGTCCCACGCGTAATCGTCTGCACGTTTAATGAGACTTAATGTATAACCTCTCGCCATGTAGAATTGTTGCAATGCACCCATTCACTCCACCCCTTCTTCTAACCTAAAAACAGCCTTGCACTTAGGCAGGCTGACTTTACGATGGATTCTCTTCTTGCTTTTTAATATTCTTATGCTCATTCCACTGGTCATGCGCTTCATGGTTGTATTCACGATTATATTCTTCCTGATCTCCATACGGGAACTTTTCACCGGGTGTCAGATCATGATAATTTTGGCTTGGTGATTTATTTTGACTGTATGCGGAGGGTTTATGTTCTCCCGTTTCATCCTGTGCATTTTCTCTAAATGCTACACTTGAATCAGAATCTGCTGGATCGGCAAGAGGTAGTTCGTCTGGTACTACTACGTCTTCTACTACACCCTTTTGTTCATTAATCTCTTCCAATTTCGGAGTTAGATCTTTTTTGTTTGGATACTTTCCGTCAACGATTGTCATATAACCATTCCTCCCTTTCATGCAGCCAAGAATCAATAGACCACACTCTCTATACATACCCGTATTCGCCATAAACTAAACTAATTCCTTTTTAATTTTTAAAAAAGAGTAAGACAGGAATTTCCTCCCATCTCACTCCACACCAATTTACCCACCTACGACATCAATCGTCACTTTGAATAAATCTCCATCCACTTCCACTTCCATTCGACCGCCATGCAACTCGACAATAGATTGAGCAATAGCCAGCCCGAGACCCGAACCTTCCGTTTGTCTGGACTCATCGCCTCTCTTAAAGCGTTCGAATAATTCATCCGTATTGTCTGTAAGTTCATATTTCGCGACATTCTTCAAGATGATACGTGCATTCGATCCGACTTGCTGAAGATTGACGTACACTCGCGTACCAGGCAGCGAATACTTCCACACATTGATGAGCAGATTATCAAGTACTCTCCACCACTTCTGACCGTCTACCATCGCAAACACTGGCTCTTCAGGTAAAGTAGTTCGAATATGCAAATCTTGATCAACGAATTCTTCCGCGTGTTCTGCCAATGCTTGTTGTATCAACTGATTCAAATCCACACGTTGCTTCACCATTTCTAAATTACCGCTTGCCATTTTGGATACTTCAAATAAATCTTCAATGAGCGTTTTCAGGCGCTGGGATTTCTGATCCAGAATGCCGACGTATTTCGCGCGTTCTTCCGCAGTTAACGTCTCATCTTTCAATAAATCCGTATACGTAATGATTGAAGTAAGCGGCGTCCGTAAGTCATGGCTGACATTCGTAATTAGCTCTGTTTTTAACCGCTCACTTTTCGCTTGCTCATTAATCGATACGCGAACACCTTCGCGAAGATTATTCAAGTTCGCTGCATGTTTCGCAAGCTGTGATGTACCTTTGACGGGGATCGCTTGCGTCAGATGACCCGCTGCCATATCATTCGTTGCAGCCAATATACGAGTTAAATAAGCTGTTTTTTTCACGAAAATGAATAATGCTGGTAGCGCGACAAACAGTACACAGAAAAAGTAGATGATTAGGAACGTCGGTTGCATGAATCCACCAACCAAGCCTATGCCGGCAAGGAAAAAGATCATCAGTAACAACGATAACTGTACACCGATCGTACGATTGCTGAACGTGACTCTAATATCTTTCGCAAATTGCATCGTGAAGCTTTCCTGCCAATCCTTCATCAGTCGTCCAGGTTCGCGGTATAGTATAAATAAATGAACAACTTGAAACGCCAATAATGAAGTAAACAGTACACCAACCAGCAAGAAACTGACGGTGATATTACCGATTGTCCCCAAACTTAGGTACCTAAACTGATTGAAGATATTGTAGATAGCCGATTGGAAATAAAGTGTCAGAATAAACGTAGTGAACAGTAAAAAGACTACTTTCACATCGATTTTCCAGCGTGAATACGTGGTAACGAATCTTGACTGAAGCACCCACTCTTTCTGAAACTTCATAACTGTAAACAATGCCGCGAGAGCAAGCACACCGAGAATCCACAATACATATATCATATATTTTCCACGAATGAATTGATCATTTTCCTTGGCCATTTCCCCTGACACTGTAGCATCCGCAGGAATAATAACTGTTCCTTCGAAATATTGCGTAGGGTTGCTGATTCCTTCTACATCATCTGTGAAGGTTGAGTCGTGTTCCATTGAATAATCAAAGTAGTCATCGTCATACGCCGTGCTGGTTCCTTCTACGTCATCTGTGTACATTGAGTCTTGTTCCATTGAATAATCGGAATAGCCATTGTCATACACAGCCGAGTTCGCCCTGAAATATCCTGTTGCATCAGTAAATTTTTGATGAAAGAGTGCCGTTACCTCGACATCTCCCCGAGAAAATCGTTCGCCCGTTTCAATATTAACGAGATCGTAGGCAATCGGAATATTCGTTTCCTGGCTATTTTCTGTCTCATTAATTTGACGCGCTAAAGCATTTGCCTTTTCCAAACGAATTTTGTCTTCCACGTAATGATCGCTTTTAAAGTTCTTTTGAATGTCTTCCAATTTCATATTCCGCTCTTTAACTAGAGCCAATAGCAAGGTTTCATTTTTCTTGCTTTTCGCATCCGTAATTCGTTCATCATATTGTTGCTGAATATTATCAAGCTGTTCAGAAAGTGTACCGTATCGCTGTCGGTACTCTTCAATTTCATCCCGTGAAACCACTAATTCTTTCTCCGCTTTTTTCAGGTCAATTGGATTAAGTACGGTAGTCGACAGATTATCATATACTTGTTCCATTCTGTAAGTAAATTCTTCTTGATCAGTAAACGACTTGCCAACAAGCTGCGGCGCATAATGAATAATGGACGGCAATGCGATCACTACAAGCGTCACGAGTGCGGACCAGATGGCCAATTTTATATTTTTGTTCATTACACGGTTCCTCCTCTAATAATTCGTCCGAAGTAATGAGTCGCTAGGTTTACTCGTTCCCAGCCGTCCAGGAAAAGATCCACTGTATAGGAGGCGCAGTACAGTAGGCTACCCAGAGCTAACGTAATCGCAATGATTGACCCAACCAAGCCGTTTCTATTTTTCAATTTTGTAGCCAACGCCCCACACCACCTTTACATACTGCGGATTTTTCGGATCCGCTTCTATTTTCTCTCGGATCTTTCGGATATGCACCGCCACAATATTTTCTGCGTTATATGCCTGTTCATTCCACACACGTTCATATATTTCATTAATTGAAAATACGCGTCCTGGATGTTTCATCAGGAGTTCCGTGATTTTGAATTCAATTGGAGTCAGCCGAACCGGTGTCCCATTTACCGTCAACTCCTTCTCTTCTTCATTGAGGACAAGTCCGTTTACTTCAATTACTTTTTGTCCTTCATACGTCCCCAGCATTACATACCGGCGAAGTTGTGACTTCACACGAGCCATCAGTTCAAGCGGATGGAATGGCTTCGTGACATAATCATCTGCACCAACTGACAACCCATGTATTTTGTCAGAGTCTTCCACTTTCGCACTTAACATGATAATGGGGATATTCTGTACTTCCCGTATCTTGAATGTTGCCGTGATCCCATCCATATTCGGCATCATAATATCTAAAATCAATAAATGGATTTCATTCAACGCCAGCAACTCTAGCGCTTCTTGACCATCTTTCGCTTTCAGCACATGATATCCTTCATTTTTCAAATAAATCTCAATTCCCTCACGGATTTCCTTATCATCGTCTGCTACAAGCACTGTAAACTCTGCCATATACGTCACCCCGTCTCACTAATACCTTCATTCTACCACCCTACTCTTAACAAAGACTGAGGATAAATATGAAGAAAATCTTAAGATAGATTTGAATGAATTCATTTGCGCTCATTATACTGCTTCAACCGCTCTTAAAAATTCACAAGTGCTCATAGAACATGGACAAGCGCTCTATCATGCCACAAAAGCGCTCATAGAACACATCCAACCGCTCTATGCAACGTCACAACCGCTCATAGGTGATGTATAATCTCCAATAAGAATGCCACACTTCTATAATGGAGGTGACGAACATGCCTAACAAAAAGAGTAATAAGAAGAAAAATGAGAACATGCGTGAGGAGTATGGTTTTGGATATGATCTGAGTCCTGACGATTTCGATGTAATTGGACAGAACGATGCGGCTAAGAATAAGAATGCGAACTCGAAGAAGAACAAGCAGTCGGAAGGTAATCAACCGTTTAATCCTTCGTGATTTTTAAAGGAGAAGGCATCGTTATCGCATATAATCATTCGCTTTTTACTCATTGCACACAAAAAGAGTAGCCATTTTTGGCTACTCTTTTTGTGTCTTATGTATACCAGTTAATCTGGCTGCTCATACAGCAACCCATACTTCCGCTGAATGCGTTGCAAAATCTTCATCCAACTTGCTCCAAATACACAAATGAAAAATACATTGGATAAGGCATGCGCGAGATCAAAGTAGATACTGGAAGCAAAAATCCCGGCAACGTATTTCCAAGAAAGTGCTTCAATATTCCCTACAATAACCCACGCATTCATGACCCAGCCGAAAATATAGCCCCAGACGAAACCAAACACACTTTTCCCCCAAAGCGTCTTCATAAACACGGTATTACGTAATAGTCCCGCAGTCATTCCCATCATGCCCCACGCATACATTTGCCATGGAGTCCAAGGCCCTTGCCCGAGAAAAAAATTTGAGACAATAGCAGCGACAGCACCGACGATGAAACCTGACTCCGCACCAAAGACTAACCCTGCCATAATGATAATGAAGGAAGTTGGCTGAATGCTCGGAAGTCCGGCAAATGGAACACGCCCAACTGCTGCGATCGCTGCAAGCATTGCCAGCAAGACCACTTCCCTTCCTCCTACATCCCGCCACTCAAAGCGAGCGAAAAACGGAATCATAATGGCCGCGATCATGATGATACTCAGTAATAAATACGCTCTGTAATGAAAGAAGACGATCGAAACGACAAGTAAAGACAGTAATACTAAAGAAACAATCAGTAAATACTTTCGCGAACGACCCATGTCGCCACAGCCTCCTCATACGTCAATACTTCAGGCTGTTTTGTTTCCCGCGTCGCGCGATTGATCGCCGTCGTGTAGAAATAATTGCCTTTGAATAATTCATCTGGCGTACCGTCTGCTGCGATTTCTCCATCAAACATCATGGCACAACGTTGTGCATAACTCGCTGCAAAGCCGATGTCATGCGTCACCATGAAAAGGGTCAGTCCGTCTTGCTGCAAACTATACAATAACTCACCTAAATGCTGCTTCGAAACCGGATCCATCCCTTTCGTCGGTTCATCCATGAACAACATTTCGGGTTCACCTAGCAAAATACAGGCAAGTGCCGCTTTCTGGACTTCCCCACCTGAGCAGTCATACGGATGACGCGTACGTAAATGGGAAATACCGAACGCTTCAAGCAAATGATGCATCCTTTCCGTTAAATTGGATAGCTTCAAGCGCTCACCAATAGTCTGCATTTCTTCTTCTATCGTTTGCTGAACAAAATACGTTCTAGGATTTTGTGGCAAGTAGGCAATTTTTCCAATCCACTCAGAATCCTTCATTTTCCGCATATCTTGCCCATTCAAGCGGACTTTTCCACGTTGCGGTTTTATACTGCCGAGACTCGTGCGTAAAGCAGTCGTTTTCCCACTGCCGTTTCCTCCAACCATCGCAAAAAATTGACCTTTTGGGATACGTAACGTAAAACTTTTCAAGACGAATGGTGCTTTCTTTTCGTACCGGAAAAACACATCGTCCATCTCGAGTATCCATGGCTCTTTCGATCGATTGGATTGCGCTTCAACAGGCGCAATTTCATGCTCTTCACGACCGATCCACTGCTTACATTCTTTCACCGTAAGAGGAATCGCCGTAATAACAGGTTTCTCTTCAAACTCCATATATAGTCGTGCGAATGTAGGTACGTACGGAAAAAAATGTGTTGCTTGATCCATATATAATTCTCCAATGACTTGGCGACTATCCCCTTCATACCTAATCTGACCGGATTCCACCAGTACGACTCGGTCCGCCACTGCAAACAATTCTTCCAAACGGTGCTCGACTAATACAATCGTCATCCCCGTTTCTTTATTTAAACGCTCAAGCATCAGTACCAACTCTTTTGCCGCCACCGGATCGAGTTGTGATGTCGGTTCATCAAGCAAGAGAACGCGCGGCTTCATAAGTAGTACCGACAGTAGATTTAACAACTGCTTCTGACCACCAGACAGCTCGGAAGGCTTTGCATTCAACAAATCCTCCACTCCGAAAAAGTGCACCATTTCCGCTACCCGTTTACGCATTTCAAAAGTAGAATACCCTAAGTTCTCCAATCCAAAGACAATCTCTTGCATCACTTCATCCATGACGATTTGATTGTCTGGATCCTGGAAAACATAACCGACTTGCTCGACCATCTGCCGCTCTTCCCACTCATTGATCAGTTTACCTTTATAGAGAATTTCCCCTTCAAGTTGTCCCGCCGGTGTCAATTCCCTCTTCAATACCTTCAGTAAAGTCGTCTTACCACTGCCACTTGCGCCTCCAATGACGAGGAATTCTCCTTCATTAATAGAAAGTGAAATATCTTTCAGCACATGCTGATCTGTATTCGGAAAAGAAAACGAGACGTGATTCAAATTGAATAATTCCATTTCAGTAGTTCTCTCCCTTCTACAAGTACTGGAAACAGTGCCATGGCCATGCCGCAAGCGAATACCGCGAAGTCAAGCAATGATAAATGCAATGTACCAAGTTCCGGATACATGACGATCTTTCCATAGCCCATCAATCCACCCGTAACGCACATGACGAAAACCACGATTAAATAACTTAACCACTGTTTATCCGACTTCGTCATCCGGTATGGAATATATGGACGCCTTTTACCAGATCCATATCCCCTTGCTTTCATAGAATCCGCAGTCTCCACAGCTTCTTCCAATGACCATGACAGCAGAATTTGTAACATTGACATCCCACTCTTCGCACGCTCACGTACTGTTCCCTGTGTCATCGTCAAGCCTTTCAGACGTTGGACATCCTGAATTTCAGTCAACCGCCTTTTCAGCAAAGGCACAAAACGGATGGACATCATAATTAGAAATGCAGTCCTCGGCACGATTCTTGCGAAAATATATAATATTTTATTACCGTTCAAGACGAGATTCAACGAAACGAATAACAAAAGAATCATCAACAACGACATCGCTGTCACGACACCATAGAGCATCGCTTCTAGCGTCACTTGTTTTCCAAAGAGATGAAAGAACACATGCGTTCCTCTTGAATTAATAAATGGATTGAGCACAATGATGAGCACAGTCATAGTCATCATCAACGGCATCCACTGCTTCATAGCCTGTCCGCCATCATGCGAAAGATTGACCGCAAGTAATGCAAGGCAACCGGCTAACAGAAAGATCGGATGATTGAAGAACATCGCAAAAAAACCAATGCAGATATAATAAAAGAACATCACGAAAGGGTGAACTGCGTGTATTCCATTGCCCATAACCCTTCCCCCCACTAGCCTATCAAGATACTATACGATAAAGACAGACAATCTTGCACCGCGTGTGTGCAAGATTGTGTGATCATTTGGTATTCAAAAACTCTATTAACATTTTCATAGCATGTGCACGAGATGTAGAGTTACTTGGCATAAATTTGCCATTCTCTCCATTTGCCATCTTCAAATCATATAGCATGCTCATCGCTTTTACAGCCTCCATATTGTATGAATGAATATCACGGAAAGGTGCTACTTGCTTGAACTTATACACTTCACCGTTCTTCACTTCATACGCACGGTATAACATAAGCGCCATTTGTGCACGCGTCACTTGTTGTGTCGGCATGAACTTACCGTCGATCCCTTTTATTAAACCATTATGGTATGCAGCTGCAATTTCTGCTTGTGTACTTGCGGCATACTTTTGTGTATCTACGAACGGTGCTTTCTTATCCGTCTTTAAATCCAACGCACGAACTAAAATAGATACTGCTTGTGCACGCGTCAGTGATTGATTCGGCTTAAACGTATTGTCTTTATAGCCACTCGCTATTCCTTGCTCTACTGCTTGCGTAATATAATCCTTTGCCCAGTGTGTAGTAATATCCGTGAACTGTGGAGTCGGAGTCGGGTCAGGCATTGGATCTGGTTTAGGGTCAGGTTTCGGATCTGGATCAGGTGTTGGTACAGGATCTGGCTTTGGTGCTGGGAGAACAGGTACATCTTTGAAGTTGTATAATACACCTTTGCCTTTTGTGAATAAATCAAATGCTACTAATGCTTGCAACGCTTGCTCCGTTGCCATAGCATTCGAACGACTATCTCCTGCTGTATGCTGGAAGCCGCCGTCAGATGTTTGGAAACTCAATAGGTGATCAATCAAGTTGATGCCATTTTTCGTGAACATCGGTATACGCGGATCGATTTGATTCGCAGTCAGACCGATGATGACTTGTGACGTCGCTTCACTTGAAATACCACCGACGAATGCTTCGTCAAATCCACCTGTTGGACCTTGTGCATTTGCCAGGAACTTCACTGCACGATCCATCGCTTTACGAACTTCCGGCTGATCTGTATACGGCGCAATACCGATCAATGCCATCGCCGTAATGTCATAGCTTGTCGATCCTTCCTTACTCGTCGCCAAGCTCCACGATCCGTCATCTTTTTGGTATTTCAATAATTCCGCAACTAGTTTTTCACGTGTCCATTTCGAGTTGTTTGGCACTTGGTAATCTCTTGAATCAAGTGCAATTAACGCGAAAATGATTCCGTTATTCCCTTGGTATGTCAGGCTATCAGCACCCGTCATATGCTTTTCGCTATTCACAATTTTGTCAATTAAGTTAAAGCCTTTGCCATCTGCATTCGTCGGATCAATACCGATTGCTGAAGCCGCCATGGTTAAACGCTGTACATCCGTAATCTTCATACGACCTTTGCCAGACCTGCTAATCACTTGGTCTTGCAAATGTTCATAGAATTCTTTTGTATAGGAAGCAGGTACTTTCTTACCTGCTTTCACCAGTCCAATTGCCTGCCATTCACTGTCGATTGGGCCTGCAAGCATTTGTGCACTTGCCTGGCTAATCGCTGAATTGACAAGCTTTGAGTAATCTTTAATCGATGGTGATTCTGGTTCTGGTTTTGGATCCGGCTTCACTACCGGAGGCTCTGGTGGTGGATTCGGATTAGGTTCTGGATTGGGTAACGGGTTCGGTTCAGGATTAGTATTAGGTGCATACGTCACCTTCACTGTTTTTGTAACCGTATCATCCTTCTTATCCGTTGCCTTTAAGACAATGTTGTTCTCGCCACTCTGCAACACGGTATTTACTGTGTTCCCTGTGACTACTGCTGGTTTGCCGTTTACAGTTACTGTAGGTTGAAGTGCTGTTCCGAAATAACTCGCTGCATTTACTTGGAAGGAAAGAGCAGACTGTGTAACTGTTGCTCCCGATGTAACTCCTGACACAGAGATTTTCGGCTCCAAGTCCTCTCGGAAAGGAAACAGATCGGCGTTTAAATCCTTACCTAAGTCAATCGTATATTTCCACTCCACTTTATCGCCAGGGATGAGCTTGATGACACCCGCTCCACGATTCGGGAAGATGCCGTTAACGCTGTACATCCAACCGCTGCCTTGTCCACGATCGAATTCAAATACGCCTTGGATCCCTTCGACATATGCACTTTCATGCTCTCCCCCACGATATGACATCGAAATATTATTAGCTTTAACACTGCGTTTTAGTACGCTTAGAACCGTATCGCCTTCTTCTACGGCCACAGTTGACAACGGCATCGGAACTTCCGTAGGAGAAATCGTAATAGAATGCTGTAGCGTCTGCGTTGCTTGATTTTCATAAATCGGCATCGGTTGCTCTGCAAATGAAGGAGAAACCGGCATGAGGATGGCGGCACTCGCTAATGCGAATGCTGCCGTTATTTTTGTGAAGTTTTTAATAATAGAAATAACGCATACCTCCTTATTTAATGATGAATAGTTGTCGAGCTGCTTGTTTTAATGTTTTTCCTTCTGTAGAGACGGGATCAATCACAACTAGAGAATACAACTGCCCTTTCTGATAGTCTGTTTCAGGTGTAACGGTAGCTTTTAAACCATTCGCTTTTACGGTAACTGGCACACGCTTACCTGTTACATCTTCTACATAGATTTTATCCAGATTCTCTTTTGAATCTTGTATTTCTTCGTTAAACGTGACTGTAAACGCATGAGATGGTGCCACTACTTTCGCATCGAAATAGCGATATGGACGATCATTATCTACTATGAATACTTTTTTCGCCCCTTCAGGAATCCTTGTTTCTTTTTGGGTACCTTTTTCTCCAGCTTGCACAACATAATACCCTTCAATCATTTCGGTATTTTCAATAAAGATGGAAGACCAAGCTTCATTTTTGTTTTTCTGCACATGTAGAAGGCTATTATTCACAATTCCTTGAAGAGTTGAATGACTTGAAACTTCAAGTCGCATGGGTTGATCCGAAAAATCATATAATCGGCCTTCACCTTTTGTGAATAAATCAAATGCTACAAGGCCTTGAAGCGCTTGCTCTGTAGCCATACCATCTGTCGAACCTGTTACAGTATGTTTGAAGCCTCCATTTTCTGTTTGGAAGCTTAGCAGGTGATCTATCAAGTTGATGCCATTCTTTGTAAACTGTTCACCTTGTGGATCGATGTTATTGGCTGTCAAACCAATGATAACTTGTGAAGTTGCTTCACTAGAAATACCGCCTACGAACGCTTCATCAAATCCGCCGGTAGGACCTTGGTTTTTAGACAAAAATGTCACGGCTTTCTCGATAGCTTTGTTGACGGCTGGTTGTTCCTTGTAAGGTGCTAAACCAATAAGTGCCATCGCCGTTATGTCATAGCTTGCAGAGCCTGTATTGCTTGTAGATAAACTCCATGCACCGTCATCTCTTTGATAACTTAAAAGGGATGCGACTATTTTTTCACGATTCCATCTTGCATCTTTTGGAACTTCATAGTTTTTTGTATCGAGTGCAATCAATGCGAAAATTAAACCATTCGTTCCTTGGCGTGTCATAGTATCTACGTTTCTTATATCTATACTGTTATAGATTTTATCGAGTAAATCTATACCATTGACGTTCTTAGGGTCTCTCCCTATCGCTGCCGCAGCTATCGTCAAACGTTCTGCATCTGTTATTTTTAGTCGTTCTAAGTTATCAACAATTTGTTGTTGGACATTATTATCAAATACGGCTTCATAGCTGTTCGGAACAGCTACCCCTGCTTTTGCTAAACCAACTGCCAACCACTCGCTCGATACTGATTTACTCAGTATGTAATCTGTAACTTTTTCAATTGCTTCGGGTACACGCGTTTGACTTGCCACTACAGTAATGTGTAGTGCTTCCGCTGCTTTTCCTACAACTGTTGCTTTAGCAGCATTAAGCGTGAAGTTTTCATGTTGTACGGTGCCTTCCAATTGAATCGTCACTTGCTGATCTGTGTCTTGAGTAATTTTAGAAATAGTCAATCCCGATTGTCCGACAGTCCAATATTCCGATTCTAGCGCTGCCGGTGTAAAAGTATCACCTATAAGATTCACTGTAATCGCAGGGTTGTTACTACCTTCTACAAGACTAGTAGGTGTAGAAAGGGCTGCCCAACGACTGTAAAAGAATTTCACTTGATCAGTATTTTTTAATACATATGCAGCAGCACCAATAGCAGGTGCTTGTCCGTTTATTGTATAATTCCAGCCATCCCAGCCACCTAATGACCCTGCTTCTTCATTATTAATGGAAGTTACATAAGCTCCAAAATCACTTTCTTGAACAGTGTAATGGACGCTCTTACTATCTAGTGCTTTCTTCAATGCCTCTAAAGCATTTTGCCCTGCTGTAACTTCAATCGCTTCTTTTAAAATTACTCCCGATAAACCTTCTACTTCCACATCTACCATGTAATTAGCGGCTTGCGGACTTACTTCACTTTGTTGGACATCCGTGGTAGCTAAAGCAACTGAACTTGTGACAGGCAACAGCATCATTACTGCTAGTAAAACACTTGCGATGATAGATACATAACGCTTAAACAAATGGTTTCCCCCTCATACTAGTATCATAAATTGAACGTAAAAAAGCCCTTGCCTCCAGAAAGAGACAAGGGCACTATGTATAGGCAGACTTCGGCTAATGACTTAGTAAATCCGATACAATATGCATACCTCTTCCTGGGAGGCGTAACGCATGGTATTTTGGCAAGTCTCCTGACTTATGGATCATCACGTCTTCAACCTTCCCAGTATTTCACCAGTGGTATTTTGAAGATACTTCCCATTTACAGTGGCCGGACCGTACAGGATTTTCACCTGTTTCCTTTTTCATCTTTACAATAATGCAAAGAACCAAAATATTCTATTCAATTTACAACTAGTATATCACAAGCACACCCGCTATTTTTTGTTATTTCAAATGAATAGTATAAAAGACCGATGAAAAGAATCTCTCATCAGTCTTCTTGTGAACACTATCTATTACTTCATACGCTATATAAGGGAGTGTAAACTTATAGCTCCTGATAATCTCGCTGATAGACTCCGCCGTCTTTCACTTCTGCATGATAAAGTGCTTTCAATGCAAAGCTTTTCTCCAGCTCATGCTCTTTCATAATCGCTTTCAATTTTCTATTTAACTCTGGGCTATGCTTTACGAGCTGCAGCATCTTAGGTTGTGAATATTGCACGAAAATCTCCTCCTCATTTCTTTCGTTTCTATAGTATAACATGGCTATGGTTTTTATTGTGTGAAGTGAAATCATTCGTTAGGGTGGAAATCACCCATACGTTTCATGTATACTGTCACAAGCACAAGCTGATGATTCTGGGCAAGTACATGAATGACACTACAGAACCAACTTACATATTGGACGAGAAGGAAATTTCTCTCGTCTTTTTTATTTGTATTTGCGATTAATCCGGCAATAAACCGACATTTTTCAGCGTTTACATGAGCGGCAAAACGGGTATTATCAAATGTATGTGTGCAATTTTATTCTACGGTTTCGATTATGTACTTAGCTCATTTCTCAGACTACGTTCAAAAAAGGAGGAACTATGAAAAAAACTTCTATAACATTTTACATTACATTAGTGGCCGTCATATTGGCAGTGGGATACGGCGTCATTGCCCCTACACACTTCGAAGAAATCACGTCCGCTATTAAGGACTTTATTTCGGATTCATTCGGCTGGTATTACTTACTGACCGTCTCCATGTTATTCTTCATTTCGGTATTCTTGATATTCAGTCCGATCGGGAAAATCCGATTAGGAAAGGATAATGACAGACCGCAGTTTTCCATGTTTTCATGGTTAGCGATGTTATTTTCCGCTGGTATGGGAATCGGACTCGTGTTCTACGGGGCGGCCGAACCTCTTTCGCATTACGCAGTAAGTCCTGCTACAGAAGCTCCTGAAACAAAAGCTGCTTATAAAGAAGCAATGCAGTCGACATTTTTCCATTGGGGTTTCCATGCTTGGTCTGTATACGGTATGACCGCTTTAGTATTGGCATATTTCCAATTCCGCAAAGGACAACCTGGATTAATCTCCGTTACACTTCGTCCAATTTTTGGTGATCGAGTAGATGGAAAGCTCGGCACAGTCATTGACGTCTTCGCTATTTTTGCCACCGTTTTCGGTGTGGCGACATCACTTGGCTTTGGAGCTGTCCAAATAAACGCCGGGCTCAATTACTTATTCGGTGTATCAATAGGCTTCTGGTCCCAATTCTTTATCATTGCAGTGGTAACAGTATTATTCCTTATATCTGCGTGGAGTGGACTTGGAAAAGGAATTAAAATTTTATCCAATGCCAATATGATTTTAGCTTTGGCATTGTTAATTTTCATGATCGTGCTTGGACCAACTTTATTGATTTTCAACATGTTCACGGATTCCATTGGTGGCTACCTGGAAAATCTCATACGTATGAGTTTCCGTACTGCACCGCTCACCCCTGAAAATCGTACTTGGCTAAATGGGTGGACTCTATTCTACTGGTCTTGGTGGATAGCTTGGGCACCATTTGTCGGGATGTTCATTGCCCGCGTATCAAAAGGTAGAACGATTCGCGAGTTCATGATTGGCGTACTAGTTGTTCCTACTGTGTTGAGTATGATCTGGTTCACAGCATTTGGTACGACAGCAATTGAAACGCAAAAAGCTGGAATTGTCGACTTGGCTGCAAGTGCAACTGAACTGACAATCTTTGAGATGTTCAGCGAATTGCCTTTGTCATTCGTCATATCAGTCATTGCCATTTTGTTGATTACATCGTTCTTTATCACTTCAGCGGATTCGGCTACATTTGTGCTCGGCATGCAGTCGTCATATGGTTCATTGACTCCACCAAATAATTTGAAAGTTGTATGGGGCGTAATTCAATCTGCCATCGCCATCATTCTATTATATGTCGGAGGATTGGATGCACTGCAAAACGTCATCATTATTGCCGCTTTGCCATTCTCCATCATCCTCATTATGATGGTTGTCTCGCTGTTCAAATCACTAAAAGATGAAAAGAAACGAATAAAGCGTTAGTAGAGAAAAGAACACCATCGCACTAGCGACGGTGTTCTTTTTCATATATTAGTTTGCCACTTTTTCGATTGCTTGCTTCAAATCGGCAATAATATCCTCTGCTGACTCCAACCCTACAGATAAGCGAATTAGCTCTTCACTAACGCCTGAGTCTTTCAAGTCTTCCACAGACAACTGCTGATGAGTTGTGGATGCCGGATGAATGATTAATGACTTCGCATCTCCCACATTCGCTACATGAGACCAAATTTCTACATTGTCGATTACTTGTCTTCCTGCATCGCGTCCACCTTTAATACCGAATACGATAATTGAACCGTAGCCATTTTTTAAATATTTATTTGCCAATTCTACTGTTGGATGATCTTCTAGACCTGTATACGTCACCCATTCTACTGCCGGATGTTCTTGCAGGAATGCAGCAACTTTTTGTGCGTTTTCATTGTGGCGAGGTACGCGCAAATGAAGTGTTTCCAAACCTTGCAACAAGTTGAATGCACTATCTGGTGACAGACATGGGCCGAAGTCTCTCAGCAATTGTACACGTAATTTCGTTGCGAAAGCTGCAGCAGCTGTATCGATTCCGTACCGTAAGCCATGATAGGATTCATCCGGCTCTGTAAAACCAGGGAACCTACCTTGCGTCCAGTCAAATCTCCCTGCATCAACTGCCACACCACCGATTGTCGTACCGTGTCCGCCAATCCACTTTGTCGCGGAATGAATAACTACATCGGCACCATACTCGATCGGATTTGATCCATAAGGAGACGGGAATGTATTGTCTACTAACAATGGAAGTCCATTTTCATGTGCGATGTTCGCAACGGCTTCTACGTCAAGAACTTGCAAACTTGGATTACCGATTGTTTCTGCAAACAACGCTTTCGTTTTATCTGTAATAGCTGCTTCAAAGTTCTTTGGATCTGACGCGTCAACAAACTTCACTTTGATGCCATAGCGGGGTAATGTCACAGCGAATAAGTTGTATGTACCGCCGTAGAGATTGCTGGCTGCAACGATTTCATCACCCGCTTCAGCAATGTTCATAATAGAGAATGCAATTGCCGCCATTCCGGAAGACAGGGCAACTGCCGCTGATCCGCCTTCTAGCTGGGCTACACGCTCTTCAAATACGGCTACCGTCGGATTCGTAATTCTTGTATAGATATTGCCCGCTTCTTTCAAAGCGAATAAGTTTTGTGCATGCTCCGTGTCTCTGAACACATAAGAAGTCGTACGATGAATCGGCAACGCACGTGAGCCTGTTTCCGAATCTGGCTTTTGTCCTCCATGTAATAATATCGTTTCTGGCTGTAATTTCGTCATAACCATTCCCCTTTTTTCGTGTATTGATGGAACACCGAAATTCCTAGGACTAGACAAGAAAAACGCAAGACGACGATTAGCAATATATAGAAAAAAGCCTTCTTCCATAATAAGAAGAGGGCTCTGCTTTCGCTTATTCCTCCCTTATCTTCCAAACTACTGAAAGTTTGTAGGAAGTAGCACCTTTGCTTTTGCCGGTTGCCGGGCATCACAGGGCCTAATCCCTCCGCCGCTCTTGATAAGAGTATGTCTATTCGTTTTCCATCGTTGAAAAATAGTATACGGCTATTCCTAGTCTATTGCAAGGTAATTTAATAGAATGTTTCGAAATTAGTATCACTTTTAATACCTTGCAATGAAAGTAAGAAAGGTGAAGGCACCGTTGATCTGCGTTCCAGGCGGATCAACTAGTTTACTATGCCGATGGTAGTAACGTATATTGATTCCACATTTACTTAACGGGAGTCACCTGCTAGATCAGAAGTGAGTTTAATGTTGTTTCCACTTATGACTTCACCAAAAAATCGCCAGCACATGTTCGTTGAACGATGTGCTGGCGATTGTGCTTGATTAGAATATGTCCCACCATATTTTCACGGCCGAGGCGATGATCAATACGGCTAGAATGCTTTGTAATACTTTGGTGTTTACTTTCCGGCTCACTTTTACACCGATCGGAGCCGCGATGATGCTTGCGATGATCATTACGAGAGCTGGGCCATAAGGTACTTGCCCTGTTAAGAGCTTGCCTGACGCCGAGCCCACCGATGATAACAGCGTAATCGCTAGTGATGTAGCGATTGTGACGCGTGTGGGAATTTTTAGTACTACGAGCATAATCGGGACCATGATGAATGCGCCGCCAGCTCCGACGATTCCAGCTGCCAATCCAATGATAAAAGCCGCACTCGAAGCTATGAAACGATTGAATGTAATTTCATCAATCGGCTGATTGTCGAGGCCTTTTTTCGGAATAAACATCATAATAGCTGCCATGACAGCTAGAACACCGTAGATCACGTTGACGGTAGCTTCTGAAAGCATACTGGAACCAGCACCGCCAAGGACACTGCCAACTAATACACTGATTCCCATATAGAGAACGAGTGGTTTCAAGATCAAATTACTCTTTCGATACGCTAAAACTCCTGAAAGTGATGCAAAGAAAACTTCCACTGCCGTAATACCGGATACTTCATGTGGTGTAAATGCAGTAAAGCCAAGTAATGCAGGAATAAATAGCAACATTGGATACTTGACAATTGCGCCACCAATTCCCATCATACCGGAAAGGAATGAGCCCACAAATCCAATAAGGAAGATCGTGATAATAAATGGAATAGTCATGATGTCCTCCCTTCTTCCAGACGAAAGAGGGAGACAGTTATTCCCTCTATCCTCAGTTTATCCTTTTTGGATCCAGAATTTAAAGACATCAGACTCTTGTTGCTGATCTTTTATTTCATGATTACCAGAAGTAGCCCACGCTGTCAGGTCGGACACCGATCCTTTATCTGTCGTATGAATCTCAAGAACGTCTCCTGTTTGCATATCCTTCATTGCTTTCTTTGCACGTACGATCGGCATTGGACATGCCAGGCCTTTTGCATCTAAAAATGTGGTTGTACTCATATATATCTTCTCCTTTAAATTTGTTTTTTGTTTTCCATATGAATGAAAATAACTATTTACCGTACCGCACAGCGATTCGGACCAATCTCCATCTCGCGTTGCGTTTCCTCGTCAGGCTCGATTTTCCCCATGTTCATCTGGCGAATTTCCTGATATGCGTTAGGCTGTGGAGGCAAGTTCCCCGTGACTAATTCCCTGAACTCACTTTCATCCTCAATATTCAAACCGTGATTTTGCTCATACAATACACCGAGCTTTTCCGACACGCTACCGTCTTCATTCAACTCATCTATAAGCATGAAGTGAGCCGGTAGGACTGTTAAATCCTTCGATAATTCTTTATAGCGTCGATACAAAGAATCACGCAAGTCGCCTACCCAATCTTCTGCTAAACCTGCTAAGTCAGGGCGTCCAATCGAATCAATGAACAGAATATCACCTGTCATCAAATAGCTGTCGTCTACGATAAAAGAAGTCGAACCAATCGTGTGTCCTGGCGAATAAAGCGCTTGAATATCGATTTTCGTATCACCTACCTGAATAGACATATCATCCTCTAATGCAGCATATTCAAATTCTACCTCTTCGGCATCTTTCGGTGGCAGCCAATACGTCGCACCTGTGGTTTTTGCGATTTGACGACCACCTGAAATATGGTCCGCATGCAAGTGAGTATCGAATACGTTTGTAATCTTCACACCGCGTTGCTTGGCAAAGTCAGTGAACACATTTGTCATACGTGTTGCATCAATAATTGCCGCCTCTCCGCCAGACATGACCATGTAAGAGAGACATCCTTTTCCTAGACGAACGAATTGATATAGTTCGCCACCCGATTTCAAATCCGCAACCTTCACAGGCTCAAGATGCTCGCTCCATGCTTTCATTCCACCTGAAAGATAACCTACTGAGAAGCCTGCATCCTCAAGGATTTCTGCCACCATGATGGACGAACCTTCTTTCGCGCAAACTACTAGAATCTCCTCATCTTTTGGCAATTGATCTTCAATCTCTTCAATGCCATCCAATAAATCAAAGTATGGCACGTTCAAATGGCGTACTCGATCCCCTTCAATTTTCCAATCGTTGAACGTATCTGAATTTCGCACATCTAAAATGAATAAAGATTCCTTCGCAATGACTCTCTTTGCTACTTCACTTGATTGAATAGTTCTCATTTATTTATACCCCCCGTTGTATTTTCTGTCTCGCTATTCCACTCTGACATACCAGGAATGACATTAGTAACACTTTCAAATCCATTCGCCACTAATTTTCGACATGCCATATCACTGCGGTTGCCTGTTCGGCATACAACGAAAATTTTCATGTCCTTATCCAAGTACGCCATGCGTTCTTCCAATTGGCCAAGTGGTATAGATAAGGCACCTGGAATATGAGCAAATGCATATTCCGCTTCTTCACGGACATCTAGTAACACAGCGTTAGGTTGTTGCAGTTGGTCCATCAACTGGCTGTTATCAACTGTAACCGCATATTCTTTTTGTGACTGATCTTCCCGACCTGATTTTCGTACAAAGTGGCGCCACACATCGGCTTCCTTCACATGACCGACGTATTGATGCCCCACGCTTTCCGTCCATGCCTGTAAATCTGCAGTAGTACCCGAATCTGTAGACTGAACTTCGAGCACTTGACCGTCTTCCATATCCTTTATCATTTTTCTCGTCTTCACAATAGGCATCGGACAAGCAAGACCTTTTGCATCTAAAACATTATCTGACTGAATCATTTTATTCCTCCCATACACCCTAGGGTATTTATTTTCATAAAAAATTAAATAAACAAGTTTACTTGACCATCTTGCGCTTCTCCCAAGTAAGCCGCTACACCGCCATATTCGACTTCTTTAAGAAGTTCTTCCTCACCAAGTCCTAGTAAATCCATCGTCATCGTACAAGCGATCAACTTCACATCTTGCTCCACTGCCATATCAATTAGTTGTGGTAATGTCATCGCGTTATGCTTTTTCATCACTTGCTTAATCATCTTCGGACCCATTCCTGCAAAGTTCATTTGAGATAATCCCATTTTATCTGCTCCACGTGGCATCATTTTCCCAAATGCCTTTTCAATAAAGCTTTTATTACTTTTAATAGGTTCATCTTTTCGCAATGCATTCAATCCCCAGAATGTATGAAAAATGGTTACCTCATGATCGTACGCAGCTGCGCCGTTCGCGATAATATAAGCTGCCATCGCCTTATCATAATCTCCACTAAATAATACAATCGTCGTTTTCTTTTGCTCCGTCATATTCTCATCCCTTTCTTTTGGAAAGCCACTTTGTTAAATACCTATAGGGGTATATTATATGTTATAAAAAAAAGAGTCAAGCGATGTTGCTCATCGACTCTTTACTAGAAGATCCACTGCTTCTTTAATGATGGATTCATGCGTACGTTCATCTGCTTCATCTAAATTCTCCATGCAGGCAATCAAATTCGAACTCACGATTACACCAATTGTACGATCAATAGCAGAACGACTGGCTGATAATTGCGTAATGACTTCTTTACAATCCTTACCCTCTTCCATCATACGCAAGACACCTTTGATTTGACCCTCTAGACGTTTTAACCGATTCTTGACTTTGTCATCGTACTCCATATCGTTCAACCTCCTTACTGTTAGCTTTATATTATACCCCTACAGGTATAATGTCAACCGATTGATTTGCACGTATTTCGTACTATCCTATCTTTGGCGGCGGCACTAGTCAACTTCCAAACATGATTCTACGCAAAACTTGCTCATTCGACATAATTCTAGTATGATGATTAATTTCTCAAAATGTGTTATACTAGTTCTAGTAAGCTATTGTACGTACTTTTCGTCTAATTTTAATGACAAATTACGACAGACTAGATTCCACACTACTGAAGGAGTTGATTCGATTGGCATTTCCACGAAAAGATCGTCCAGTTTCTGATTTTGTAGCATCACGGTACGTAGACGAAGTTATTTCTTTCAACCGTAATGAACATGAAGTTTCCGGAACTATACACAAGATTCTCGAAAACTCCGTCATTGTGAAGATTTCTGAAGAAGACGCAGAAAATATTGGAGCAGCTTCCAACATGACTGTCGTCGCACACAAAAATTACACAGTTTTATAATTGTATGTTCGATGCCTTGCAGATTATTGCAAGGCTATTTTTTCACACAAAATCAGCCCATTTACTAGATATCGTGGAACCTGTGGTGGTTTTTAAATAACACCCGCAAGACGATTACTATATAAACGCACATTGGAGATGATTGATTTGACAGATCGTAGAGAGGTAGATTCAATGCAAGCAACGGCACTAAAAGGAAACTTGCGCATTGCCGCTTCGCCGGTTATTTCGCAAGCCATTTTACCCGACGTCCTCACTCGCCTACATGCGAAGTATCCCGACATGCGACTGGAACTGACGACTGCGCCATCTTCTGAAATTACGCAATTACTAAAAAGCCATAAAACCGACATCGGTTGCAGTGAACTAGACAATTTACCATCATCTAAAGCATTTATGCAAGATGAACTATTACTCTTTGCTTCCATTAAACATCCGTTAGCACATAAAAAAAGCTCATCAATCCTTGATTTGCAAAATACACATTGGATCTTGCCTGACACGAAAGATCCTAGCCGTCCATTAATTGATCAATCGCTTAAACAATACGGCATACTAGTAAATCCCACTATCATAGACTCACCGGAAAGCATCAAACAAGCCGTTCTTAGTGGACTAGGCATCGCTATTTTGTCGCGCTTTAGTTGCAAACATGAACTTGCAAAAGGCGAACTAACCATACTCGATTATAAAGTGGCACCAATCAAACGTACTCTTTATACAGGAACCCATTCTAACACGAAGGAAGTACAAGCATTCCACAGCGAACTCCAAGCCTATTGCCGTCTATGGCAATAGACGGCTATTCAACTCTCGCTTACTGCGCCAGTTCACGAGGAATATCCCCAAAACTGATGAGCAATCCTCCTAAAATCAATGACATAGACAACTTCTCGTCTAACAGAATCCATCCTGACAAAGTCCCAAAGAACGGTGCTAGGAACAGAAACGCACTCGTTCTTTCGGGATTTCCTGTCTGCAATGAACCGATTAGGACAAGCCACTTCCACTCTCCAACTGTTTTAGGATGGGTTTTTTTCATTACTTTCACAACTACCACCATGATGGCTCCTGCAATGGTAAAACGCCATGCTACTAGTAATACTGGTGAAGAATATTCCAATCCGATTTTCCAACAGCAAACGAAGACCCCATTAAAGCAGTCGTAATGACAACTAAAATGCCGAATAAACATTTATTCATCCAGTTCTCCTTCTTTCCACTTTACAGAGGAGTCACGTTGCATTTGCATATTGCTTACTAACATCTCAATAGCTGGTGGCATATATCGTTTTTTCAAATACGTGAGATAGACTGTACGTGTCAACGTCTTCGAATGTATTATTTTACTTACAATTGTAGGATCGGGTCCGTGTGCAAAATATTTTTGTGGAATCATTGAAATTCCGATATTCTCTCGTATTAGCTCCACAATCGTTTCAAAGCGCTCTACTTCATAACATATATTCATTCGCACTCCTTCTTCGGCAAATGCAGCAAAAATGTCTTGACTAGTTTGCAATCCAACACTCGTAACAATGAATGCCTCATCTTCCAGATCGGCTAGCGTAATGGTATCCTTGCTTGCCAATCGATGTTCCGGATGCATGACAACCGCTAATTGCTCTTGATACAAAGGAATCGTAACGATATCCGGAGCCTTTATATATTGATTTGTCAAACAAACATGGACAGCGTACTGACGGAGCGCTCGCTCAACATCCCCACGGTCTAACACCTCAATTAACTTCACATGCATCGATGGAAACTCCTGGCGGTATGCATGTAATATGGAAGGAAGCCAATTTTTCACTGATTCGATCACACCGATCTGTACACTTCCACTGCCTGTCCACTTCACTTCTTTAATTTCTTGCTGTAGAATATCTATCTCATGGAGAATCTTCAATGCACGCTCATAAACCACATTACCCGATTCTGTCAGTTGGACACGTTTGGTCGTACGTTCAAGTAACTGAAATCCTACTTCACATTCCAAGTTCTTGATCGCTTTACTGAGCGAAGGTTGTGAAAGATGAAGTTTTTTGGCAGCTTCTGAAAAACTAGACTGTTGCACCACCATCACAAAATACTGCAATCGCTTCAATTCCATTCATTTCACCTCCACTTATAACCTTTATGCATGAATATATGAACAACATGTATTAGAATTAATAAGTACAAACCATTATAGTAAGAATATCACGTTGGAAAGGATGAAGTATATTGTTAATACAATCAAATGAAAAATACTGGTCCGGTCGTACAGATAGTGAGACCGACAGAGCTGCATTTCGAATGCACCAAATCATCCAATTTCCCGAATCAATGGAAAACTATACTGATAAGACTTGTACCCTGATTGGATTTTCTTGCGAAGAAGGTGTACGTCGAAATAACGGCAGACTTGGTGCTGCAGAAGGACCGAATGCACTACGAAGTGAACTGGCAAAACTACCTTGGCGCTTGCCAGCAGACTGTCAGCTAATCGATTTAGGTACCATAGTATGTAAAGATGGCCAGTTAGAATTAGCGCAAGCTGAATTAGGAGCAGCCGTTCAAAACAGCCTTCAAAATCATGCCGCTCCTGTCATTTTAGGCGGTGGACACGAAACCGCTTTTGGTCATTATACAGGAGTTCGCAACTTCCTTGGTCCTAACGCAAGAATTGGTGTCATAAATATTGACGCACACTTTGACCTCCGTAGCTACGAAGATCAACCATCTTCAGGCACAATGTTCAAGCAAATGCTTGACTCGGATCCAAATGTCGACTATCTCGTGCTAGGTATACAGGAGTTCGGCAACACAGAAGCATTATTTGCAGAAGCCGATGCAAAAAACGTGACATATGTCACAGAACAAGAGATTACGACAAGTCCTTTAGACGATACTTTACAAAAAGTACAGTTATTCATTGAAAAACAGGACGCTATTTTGTTAACATTATGCTCGGATGTCCTGAATTCCGCGTTTGCTCCAGGTGTAAGTGCGCCGTCCCCCTTCGGTTTGGACCCGTTGATCGTACGCTCTTTCATTCAAACTGTTGCATCGCATAAGAAAACCCTTTCATTCGACATCTCCGAAATAAATCCGTCACTTGATCATCATAATCAAACGGTTAAGCTGGGGGCCTATCTTACAAATGAAGCAATCTTTGCATTGCTGGGAGGTCGAATCACATAAATATTGAGCTAAACCAAATTACCACGCTATTTCTAGCGTTAGCGCTCCTGACACTGGGTACGATGTTAGTCCGTAAAATCGGCTTTCTTCAGAAGTTCTGTATCCCCGCCCCTGTTGTCGGTGGTTTGCTATTCGCATTATTAGCGACTATTTTAAAGTACTTCGATTTACTGAGTTTCACGTTGGATACATCACTGCAAAATTTATTTATGCTGACATTTTTCACCACGGTGGGTCTTGGCGCTAGTTTTCGTCTAATCCGTCTTGGCGGAAAATTATTGATGATTTACTGGGCAGCTTGTGGCTTCTTAGCCCTTGCCCAAAATGTCATAGGTGTCTCCATGTCTTATATATTTGGTCTGCATCCGTTGATCGGTATGATGGCTGGCGCTGTCTCCATGGAAGGCGGGCACGGCGGTGCTACTGCTTATGGGGAAACATTAGAAAGCCTTGGGATTGATTCAGCACTATCCATCGGTATCGCAGCGGCTACTTTTGGACTCGTAGCAGGTGGACTAGTCGGTGGTCCAATCGTTAAATACTTGATCAATAAGCATGATTTAAAATCTACGGAAGTCGAGCATAAAGAAGCATACTCCGTGGAATCATTGGAAAAACCAATCAATACCGATAACTTCATGACACAAACTTTACTGATTACACTTTGTATTGCTGGCGGTACACTGATAGGAGATCTTTTCTCAAACGCTACTGGCTTCGTAATGCCTGGCTACGTGGGCGCAATGTTCGTCGCGGTTATCGTACGAAACATTGTAGACCGCGTGAAAGAAGATGCGATTCATATGACGAGCATCAATTTGATCGGCGACGTATCACTCGGTATTTTCCTATCGATGGCATTAATGAGCATCAAACTGTGGGAAATCGCGGATTTGGCGCTTCCGTTGTTGCTAATTGTCTTTGTACAAGTGATCTTCGTCACGTTGTTTGCAATCTTCGTCTTGTTCCGTATACTCGGTAAGGATTATGACGCAGCAGTTATGATTGCTGGTTTCGCAGGCCATAGTCTGGGTGCGACGCCAAACGCGATGGCGAACATGGCAGCCGTCACAGGACGCTATGGCCCGTCACGTAAAGCCTTCCTGATCGTCCCTATCGTAGGCGCCTTCCTCATAGACGTCGTCTCGATGCCGATCATCATTACAACGATTAATATATTTGCTTGATTATCGTAAGCCAAATGCATAAAACATGAAAGCCAATTAGGGTGTGCGTGGGGATTGAAGCTCCAGTTGGGGGACGTTTTCCGGGGGAGCTAGCGACCTGGTTGGCTCACCGCGGGCCCTCAGGAACACGTCCCCTCCGTAGCGCCAATCCCAACCCCTACACCATTTCCAAGAACCGAAACTCTCGGTTCTTTTTTTTATTCGTTTTAAGCGAAATATTCACATAGCTCTGTTAAAATGAAAACATTAATCCGTATCTTGAGAGGAGCTTGCTACATGAAAGAAGAACTGATTGAACGACTCATCCGCTACGCTAAAATCGACACTCAATCCGACGCCGCTTCGGACACTACACCTTCTACCGCAAAACAATGGGACCTGCTGCGAGTGCTTGAAAAAGAAATGGCCGACATCGGTCTAAAAGAAATTTCTGTGGACGAAAACGGCTACCTTTTTGGCACACTACCCGCTAACACCGACAAACAACTACCAACAGTCGGATTCCTGGCTCATATCGACACAGCGCCTGACTATACAGGCACGAACGTCAAACCACAACGCATTGACAGCTATGATGGTAAAGACATTTCTTTGAATGAATCAACGGTCATGAGCGTACAGGCATTTCCTGAGCTTACCAACTACGTAGGCCACACGCTGATCACGACGGACGGCACGACTTTACTAGGGGCTGACGATAAGGCCGGTATCGCAGAAATCATGACCGCCATGCACTATTTAGTTAAACATCCCGAAATCAAACACGGTAAAGTACGCGTTGGGTTCACACCTGACGAAGAAATCGGACGCGGGCCGCATAAATTTGACGTAGAACGTTTTGGTGCAGAGTTTGCCTATACTATGGACGGCGGACCGCTTGGAGAACTTCAGTATGAAAGCTTCAATGCTGCAGGCGCAGAAGTACTATTTCACGGCGCGAATGTACACCCAGGCACAGCAAAAGATAAAATGATCAATTCATTATTGATCGCAGCAGAATTTCAGCGAGCTATGCCGCAACACGAAATACCTCAGGAAACGGAACAGTATGAAGGTTTCATTCACTTGATGGATGCGCATGGTTCTGTAGAAAAAACGACGTATCAATATATCATACGCGATTTCAACCGCGATGCTTTTGAAGCGCGTAAACAACTAGTACGAGATACCGCCGCTCGCCTTCAGGAGAAATATGGAGAACATTCCGTGGAGCTTACGGTAACAGATCAGTACTTCAATATGGGGGAAAAGATTGCACCTGTCATGGAAATTGTCGACGTAATGGCGGACGTCTATCGTAGTCTCGATATCGAACCGAAAATCGAACCGATTCGTGGGGGTACGGATGGTTCTCAACTTTCCTATATGGGCATGCCAACGCCAAACATCTTCACAGGCGGCGAAAATTACCACGGCAAATACGAATTTATCTCGGCAGATAATATGGTGAAAGCTACACACGTTATCATTGAAGCGCTGAAACTTCAAGAACAGCGCGGTTAAGCATATGAAAGCAATGTGGATCGGTGTTTTATCTGCGCTCTTTTTTGCGGTGACTTTTGTGCTGAATCGTTCTATGGAACTCGACGGTGGTAGTTGGATGTGGAGTGCCTCACTGCGCTATTTCTTCATGGTTCCGTTTCTTGTCGTGATCGTGGCGATGCGCAATGGATTGGATGGCATCAAACGGGAAATGACTGCTGCACCATGGCCTTTTTTTATTTGGAGTTTCGTGGCATTTGTTCTGTTCTACGGTCCTCTAACGTTTTCAGCCGGCTATAGTCCAGGATGGCTTGTTGCAGGAACATGGCAAATGACGATTGTGGCTGGTGTTTTGCTAGCCCCTTTCTTCACGTTCCAAACGAAGACGAAAACTGGCGAAATCAAGACAATCCGCCATCATATACCTGCAACATCATTGGTAATTTCGTTGGTCATCTTAGTAGGCGTCCTGCTAATCCAGATTCCGCATGCTAGTAGCGTATCGACTAAAACCATTTTACTCGGTACGTTACCACTCATCATTGCAGCATTCGCCTATCCACTTGGTAATCGGAAGATGATGAACTTGGTCGGCGGCCGGCTCGATATGTTCCAGCGTGTACTCGCGATGACACTAATGACAATACCGATTTGGCTGCTCCTCGCTCTCTATGCTTGGGCGACAGTTGGCTTGCCCTCTACGAGCCAAGTCGTGCAGTCATTAATTGTTTCGGTCAGTTCAGGTGTGATCGCCACTTCACTATTCTTCATGGCGACGGATCTAGTACAACATGATCAAGGGAAACTGGCAGCTGTCGAAGCTACACAGTCCGTCGAATTAATTTTCGCCATGCTTGGCGAGATGCTATTGCTGAGCTTGCCAGTACCGAGTGCTCTTTCATTAGTTGGCATGCTGGTGATTATCGGAGGCATGTCGTTGCATAGTTATCAAACTTCATTGGCAGCAAAGAAAACATAGAAAAAGGTTGTTTCAAAGTCAGTTGAAGACTTGAAAGACAACCCTTTTTCAAATTTCATGCTCTTTAACTTGCCGCGGAATGCGTTTTTTCAATAATGGCGGTCTAACTTCTGACAATAAAATCGCGATGAAGATAATGAGTGCACCTAGGAACATGCGGAACGTCAACAGTTCATAGGCGAGGGCAACAGAGAAAATCATGCCCCAAACTGATTCTGTCGATAAAATAATGGCCGCTTTCGTTTCTGATAAGTGTTTCTGCCCAACTGTTTGCATTAAGAATGCCAACGTCGTAGAAAATACAGCTAAGTACAACACTGAACTTACACCCTTTGGCTCCATGGAGAATGACGTCTCGCCCATTCCGATAACAGTCACCGAGCTGATCCCTGCGGCGACAACCATTTGTAATAGCGTTAGCAAAATGGCGTCTTCTGTGCGGACAAAGCGCGCCGTGTATAAAATATGAAACGCAAACATCACGGCACAACCAAGTGTCAACACATCGCCAATGTTAATAGTGGTAGACCACTGCAACGATAAAACCGCCACTCCAATTAGCGCCAGTACTGCACCAAACCATTCAAATGTATCGAGTTTCCGCTTATACAAAATGAATGCAATCAACGGGACCATCACTACATTTACACCGGTTAAAAATGCATTTTTCGAAGGTGTCGTAAACTGCAAACCTACCGTCTGCAAAGCAAATGCTCCATACAGAAAAACACCAAGCAATGCGCCTTTCCATAAAACCGACTTATCCACCCGAAGTAGACGTTTATGGAAGACGATACTAAGTAGTAAAGCCCCAATGATAAAACGCACAGCTAAAATTTGATACGGTGTGTAATATTCCAAAGCGAGCGCGCTCATCACAAAACCGCTCCCCCAGATAATAGCAGTGAACGTCAACCCGATCTCACCTATGTATTTCCTCATTCATTTCACCATACTCCCAATAGTCTGTCATATTATTTTAGCATGTTTTTCTGTCTAATTGTAGATGAATTTACATCAAATACCGTCTTTTCCGGTAAAAGCAAAACGTCAGGAAAGCATGTTTGCCGTGTAATTAAATTAGCACCCATAATAGATGGATGCACTAGCAGATGACACTTTCCGAGACGCCAATCCCCCTCTCTACAGCAAAAAGGAGCCATCAACAGAAGTCACAAACGTCATGACTTCTAGGACAGCTCCACCAATTATCAATCTTCGTACAACCCAATTTCTTTAATCGCACGCTCAACAAGCGACGGATCTACAGACTTATCGAAATCGATTTCACCACGAATCGCTCCATTCGCCTTATACATCTCATACTGTTTCTTAATATCGTCGATAAACATCTTGCCGTTTGGATCGAGTCCTGTCACGAACACTCTCTCCCATAACTCAGGATCTTTCAACGCCGTATGTTTCACCATAATGTCTATAATCTCTTCTTTACCATGATCTTTAAAGAATGCGTCGTTATAGTCACGCACTCCTTTTAAATAGGCCGCCATGAAGCGTAGCGACAGTTCTTCATTGGCCATGAACTGAGGCGAAGCCAATACCATGGCGATTTGTGATTCAGGCGCATAATCCGTGGCGTCTCCAAAGCGAACGTGAAAACCTTTACTGATACCCTGCGCAATAAGCGGTTCAATATTTAATGCTGCATCAATCGTTCCTGAATCAATGGCCCCAAGCATTGCACCGAAGTCTGCGATGTGCACATACTCTACATCATCTTCCGTCAAACCTGCATGCTTTAACATCTCTTCATAGATATAGCCATCAATAGAGTTACGAGACGATACTGCGATTTTCTTTCCTTTGAAGTCACTGTATTCCTTGATTTCATCGACCATATGATTACCGATGACGAAACTGAAGTAGGACTTACCGGGCATATTATGACCTTTATCCGCAATGATCCGTACATCAATGCCTTGGGCGATCGCATTAAAGAATGATGCAGTGGAGACGCCACCCGCGATATCGACTTCCCCAGCGGCTAGTGCGGGCAACATGTCATCACTATTTGCAAAATCCGCAAAATCTACACGGATATTATAATCGTCAAAATACCCTTTTTCTTTCGCAATATAGAAGCCAGCTCCAGAAGCCGCGCCATCTTCCGCTATAAATACTTTCGCCTGCTTCTCAAGTGGAGCCAAATCACCCGATGCTGGCTTGTCGTCATTCGTTACAGGCTTCGTAACTTCTTTCGGAGAACATGCCCCCATGATCAATACGAACGATAATAAGCTGAACAAACCCGCCTTCTTCACCCATTTCCCCACATCATCTCTCCTTTTATCACTTATTCTCTCGATTTCAGTACTTCCTCTTGCAAATGATGCCATATCTCGATGAATTTTGTTGCCATTTCCGGATCTTTCCGAACATCCTCCATCTTTCTCGGCCTTGGCATATCAATAATGATTTCTTCAATGATTTTCCCCGGTTGAGCTCCCATCAACAGAATGCGATCACTGAGCAACAACGCTTCATCAATACTATGTGTAATGAACAATACGGTCTTCTTCGTCTCTGCCCAAATACTCAATAACTCTTCCTGCAAAATAAAGCGGTTCTGTTCATCGAGTGCACCAAACGGTTCATCCATCAGTAAAATCTCGGGATCATTCGCAAAAGCTCTCGCTATACTCACGCGTTGCTTCATACCGCCTGACAATTCCTTTGGATACAGCGAAGCGAACCGTTCCAACCCTGTCTTCTTCAAATAAAAGTCCGTTCGTTCATTAATGAATGCTTTCGGCAAATTACGCATCTTCAACCCGAAGGCTACATTTTCACGTACTGTCAGCCATGGAATGACACCACGTTCTTGGAATACCATCGATTGCAACGGACGATCATTCGTCTCAGTCGCAATCGTAAAGTTGCCGACACTTGGCTGTTCAAGTCCAGCCAAGATACGTAACAGCGTCGTCTTGCCACAACCGCTCGGCCCAACGAGACAAACAAATTCACCTTCAGCTACCGTCAGAGAAATATCTTCAAGTGCAATGACACTGCCCTGTTTCTTATAAAAAGCTTTCATTAGTCCATCCACCGTAATCTTTGGCTCCCCCTCCATTTCCTTCACCTCCATGGCAATAATTTATTTTGAAGCGCACGCAGTATAAGCGAGAATAAGTAACCGAAAAAGGAAATGAGAATTAATCCCACATACATTTCAGGTAATAAGAAGGCCTTATAGGACGTCCATATCAAATAACCGATACCGGAAGTCGCCCCCATCATCTCTGCCGCCACAATCGTCAATAACGCAATCGCCTGCCCCATCTGGATTCCTTCAAGCATGACAGGAAGTGCTCCGGGAAGAGCGATTTTAAAGAAGAAATTCCACTGACTCGTTTGATAGTTACTAGCAACATCCAAATAAATCTTATCGATATTCAACACACCCGCCGCCGTATTAATGACAACCGGGAAAAATACACTTCCTGCTATCGTCACAACCTTCGACAAATCTCCAATTCCGAATAAAATAATGATGATTGGCAATAATGCCAACGTCGGAATTGGCATAAGAGCCATGACAATCGGTTGAACAAAATGCCGGATTGGAGAATATAATCCCATCAATAAACCGACAATGATGCCTGGAATGACACCTGCTAAAAATCCGATGAAAATCCGATACAATGAGACGCCAACATGTTTCGCCATCACGCCGCTCACAACCATGTCATAAAAGGTTTGCACAATCGTACTGGGCGGCGGGAAAAAGCGAATATCCAAGATACCCGTTCTCGACATCACTTCCCATAGCACCAGCAGGAACAACGGTGACACAATCGTCAGCAATCGCTTGCCACGTTCTTTGCGCTGCCGCAACTTCCACTCCCTTTGTTCCACCTCAAATGATTCATTGCGAGCCAATACTTGAGTCTCCACTCTTCACCACCTCTTCACTGCCTATAGTATGTAAAGGCCTAGTAAACTGGTTGGGCTGGCGTCACGTTCGGGTTGTTTCCGTAAAGTAGTTTGATTATACTGAAGCTATGACTATACTTACACCAGACCAAATCAGAGAATTGAATAGTTACAGTGTCTACTTGGAACCGCCAGTACATCCAGTCTTCACGCTAGCCGATGTACTGGACTCTTCAAAAGTACAAACTATCGTCCAAGTTGCCCAAACTGTCAGCCAAAGTCCAAATGAAGTCGTTGCAGCTTCGTTTTTCGTACGTCGCCTCGGCATGTTTTTCGCCATGCAGCTCTATAATTTGGCTGTGTATGATGAAATGTGGAATGGATCAGCAGAAGACTTGCAGTTCGGTGCACGAGAGGAGTTCGGCAATAAAGCGATCAGCACATTTATAGATAGCGCAGATTGGGAAATGATTGATGACGAAGACCGAGAAGCGCATATTAGACGTGTACTAGATGATGCACATTCGGTGATTACGTCGCTACGCACGGCTGTCCCGGTATCTCCCCTTACTTTATGGGAAAACATTTTCGGCTTCTGGTTATGGCAATATCATGTACTACTGTCAGACCCAGGATTGGAAATGGAAGCAAGCGAAGATTTAAGCATACTAAAAGACGACACCACATGGACAGGTATCGCCGATCACTCACGTTTCTCCAGCTATTTAAACGGTTCACAACCATCTGCTTTATTAAATACCACCGTTCGAAAGACATGTTGTTTCTCTAAAGATGTACCTGGATTAATGCGCTGTGGATTTTGCCCAATACCTTAAAAAAACAGGCTTTCGCTCACTATGCGAAGGCCTGCTTTTAACGTTTACGATATGCATGGAAGGATTGTTTAGTCGAATAGATAATCCCCATAGCCGCACCACTATAAAAAATTCCCATGAAAATTCCGGCAGACAAATTTTTGGGATGGCTGATGAATATAGATATCGCAAGCGCAACGACTGTGGCAACTGTCGAAAGCCAACTAAGCGACACTTTAAAAATCCACTTGACGATCAATACCACGACTAGGACAACCGGAACACCCCAAATCGCATCCCAAACATTGGTTTGAATAACGGGAAATTCCGTCAGCATATGCCAACACCCTTTCTTTTATCGTAGAATGTACTGTTTTACTTTTTTTATCCCCATAAAAAAACCTCCCAGTCCAAAGACTAGGAGGCTGATTCTATCGCTATATATTCTTCGTAGCCGCTTCACTAATTTCTTGTCGCATTTCATAGATGTTCTGCACAATTACTTTACCAACTGCATAAGCAGGTACAGCTACTAGAATACCAAGGAATCCTGCAAGACTTCCCGCCACTAATAATACTGTAATGATCGTTAGAGGATGAATATCAAGTGATTTCCCCATGACGTTCGGCGTAATGAGATTACTATCGATTTGCTGTGCGACTAACGTAACCACTCCGACCCAAATAACTAATTTGGGTTCCTGTAAATACGCAATGATTAAGGCTGGAGCTACCGCAATCCACGGTCCAATAAACGGAATGATATTCATGAATAAAGCGAGAATTGCTAGTAACAAGGCATACTCCAATCCGATGATTGAATAACCAATCAAAATAATCGCTGCCAAAATAGCACTAATTAATAATTGTCCTTGAATATAAGAACGTAAGACCTGATCAATATCTTCCAATGTCTTCTTTATCCATATACGTCGCTTTCCGGAAAATAGATTGTATACTCTCGGAGCAAATTTTTCATGATCCTTCAACATAAATAAGAAGAAGAACGGTACAAGTAACAATAACGCTACCGCTTGGACGAAGGATTGTACAAATTGTACGAACCATTTGCCGAATGTTACCGCAAAAGTTTGGATTGACTCAACTGCTGAATTCAGAGAATCCTGCAAACCTTCAGGTAAATTGTCCATTTGATTAATTGCTTTATCTTTTAGCTGCTCAATCTGATGAGTGAGAGCGGGCCCGTTGTCCACGAGATTATTCACTTGTTTCGTGACCATCGGACCAATTATTGCGATTAAAATCCAAATAACCGCTACGAGTATGAGCATAATCGTTATGATACTTCCCCATCTCGGCATTTTTTTCTTTTCCAAATAGTGCTGGATAGGTACCGTTATGTAATAAAGCAGGCCACCGAAGATTAATGGCATGATAATAGTCTGTAAAATGATACCCACCGGTCTAAAAATATAATTTACTTCTAAAAAGAATTTCGTGATCAACAATGCCAGTAATATACCAACACCTACCTGAAACCACACCTTTTTCGTCAAATGCTCACTTCCCCTCTATTTTAACTTACATAGTTAACTTTATTATACGCGGTTGAATCCCCTGTGTCGAAATTTTTAAATACCCCTTGCTGTATAATAACCGTCGATTTATACACTGTATTGTAACAATAATTATCTAATTATGCGAAAAAGTCTTAACTCCTCTTGTTCTAGTTGTATTTAATAGGTAAAATGATTGTGTCTTTGAAGATTTCAACTCTTCAAGAAATACAACGTAGAAATGAAGGGATCTTAATGTTACAACAGACTTGGAATCGTCTTTGGTCGTTACACGATCAAGTTAAAGATGTCTTCCGCTTTTTTGCTGCGCCCGCTTCTTCTGAAATGGCAACAGGCGGACAGGGTGGAAAAAAGATTGGCGTGAATCATGAAGGTGGAGGTAGGGACTCCCGCAGTTATTCAGCTACACAGCTCATTGGATTGGTGCTTGGGCCATTACTCTTTTCCCTTATTTTACTGTTTTTCAAACCTACAGACTTATCCGCAGCGGGTATCGCTATTTTAGCCAGTACTGTATGGATTGCGGTTTGGTGGATTACGGAAGCCATTCCGATTCCAGTTGCGTCCTTGCTACCACTCATACTGTTTCCAATGACAGGCGGCTTGGAAATGAAAGACACCGCTTCTTCCTATGGAGATGAAACGATTTTCTTATTTATGGGTGGATTTATGATCGCACTCGCGCTTGAGAAGTGGAATTTACATCGACGAATTGCACTGACAATCATCTCTGCAATCGGAACAAACATGGACAAAATCGTTCTCGGTTTCATGGTAGCTACCGGATTTTTATCTATGTGGATTTCTAACACTGCCACAGCAATGATGATGGTGCCAATCGGTTTGGCGATCATTACACAAGTAACAATCGCATTAAAGGACGATCCGACTATCGATACATCAAAAGAAAACTTTGGATTCGGTAAAGCATTGATGCTTGGTATTGCTTACTCTGCTTCATTAGGCGGGATTGCGACATTGATCGGTACGCCTCCGAATACACTGCTTGCTGGTGCCATCAATAAAATTTATGGCATCGAGTTATCCTTTGGTAAATGGATGTTGTTCGGCGTACCTTTTGCTTGGGTATTCATCTTACTGACTTGGTGGTACCTAGTGAAGATCGTCTACAAATCACCAGTCAAAACATTACCTGGCGGACGCGAAGTCATTGATAAGGAAAAGAAGTTGCTTGGACGTCCATCCATTGAAGAAATTATGGTCTTCATCGTCTTTGCTCTTGCTGCTTTTTCATGGATTACGCGCTCATTCTTCCTATCGAGATTTATTGACGGCTTAAGTGACGGTGTCATCGCTATAACGTTTGCAATGATTTTGTTCATCATTCCGTCTGTAAATAAAAAAGGTGATCACTTACTGGATTGGAATACGGCAGTGAAATTACCTTGGGGTATCTTACTTCTCTTCGGTGGTGGACTGGCTATCGCAGCTGGCTTTGTCAGTAGCGGTCTGTCCGAATGGATCGGTACTCAACTGATTGGGTTGAAAGGTGTTCCGCTCATTGTCATCATTTTGATTGTTACGACACTGGTTATTTTCTTGACAGAAATCACATCGAATACAGCAACAGCTTCTATGATGTATCCAATCATGGCTTCGTTGGCACTTGCACTTAATTTCCATCCGTATGCATTGATGATTGCAGCAGGTGTAGCAGCATCTTGTGCATTTATGCTACCGGTTGCCACCCCACCGAACGCAGTCGTTTTCGGATCAGGTTATCTACGAATTCCTGACATGGCGAAAGCTGGCTTCGCGCTCAATATAGTTGGGGTCTTGCTCGTGACACTTTGTATCTACTTCCTGCTTCCAATATTATGGGGCATCGATTTGCATACAGTACCAGATGTATTTAAAAACTAAAATAAACCAGATGCCGGGGTTCATCCCAAGCATCTGGTTTTTATTTACTGCACTTTACTCAACACTCTGCGTCGCAATCGAATCAATAGTACATAGACAACTGGCACAACTGCTGAAAACATAGCGAGACCCGTCCACCCTGCAAACTGCCAAAGCGGTGTTACTAGCGTACTTCCTGCCGCCATACCAATATAATAAGAAACCAGGTACAGGCTTGATGCACTCCCCTTATGATGCGTTGCTTCTTTACTGACAGATGCTGCAGTTAAAGAATGGGCAGAGAAAAAACCAAGACAGATAATGCAATAACCAATAATAATCAACGGTAATATAGTTGGAATGGTTAGAAGACAGCCAACCGCCAGCAGGAGTACACCTATAAATCGAACAGAATTCATACCTGCTTTACTGGCAATAGAGCCAGCGAGCGGTGCGCCGATAATTCCAAATGCATACGCGAAGTAGATATAAGAAACTTCATCAAGCGTCATCGAAAACGGTGAAGCTGTCAAATGGAATGGTAGAAATGTCCACATGCCGGTAAAGCTCAGCTGCAATGCGATACCAAGTCCAAAGACAATTAACAAAGCCGGATTCTTTAAATGTATGCCGAAACCTTCCATGTCTTTCTTCATTGACTCCACACTCGGCGTGAAGTAATTGGATTTTGGTAATACGAATAGTAAGAAGATAAATACCGCCACGCCTGCGACTGTTAGCAGTTGAAGAGACAGTTCCCATGACCAACGTTCTGCTAAATAGCCCGTGACAAAACGACCAAGCATTCCACCTGTGCCGTTGAATGAAATATACAGAGCTGTCGCCACACCCACTACACGCTCATTAATCTCTTCATTGATATAAGCAAGTGCGGCAGCCAATACTCCTGCCATCGCAAATCCCTGTATAAAACGCAATACAAGGATGACCGTAAATGAATGCGTCAAAAACATCGGAATAAATAAAAGCGCCGTTACTAATACTGAGACTTTTACAAAAGCGGATCTACCTAGCCTGTCGGAGTAAAACCCAAGAATCACCAAACCGAAAATTAGACCTATTGTATTAACAGACATAGCTAAACTGGCAGTGGACACGGAGACATTGAATTGCTTTGTTAAAATAGGTAGCAAAGGCTGCATAGCATACATCGCGGCAAAAATCAGCACTGAAGCAATGCCCAGCCCGATGACAATACGCCAAAATCGAAGCTCGCGAAGCGTTGATTTAGCTTGTAAATTCATGATGACACTTCCAGTCCTTGAAATATGAATAATGAAATTATATCACTACACTAAAAGTTTAACAGAAAATTGTAGAATACAAATTGAAATCCATTGTATATTCTTGCTACAAAGAGCCATCCTACCATTTGGAGGTGTTAGACAAATGAACAAAATGGCGATGACAGCTGTCGGACTAGGTGCACTTTATCTCATGCGAAATAAGCAGTCACGGGAAAAGCTTATGGAGCAAATTAGTAACCTTTCAGGAATGAACAGTAATCCGTAATGCCAGACATTTGTATACACCCGAAAAGCCGGAGCCTCCAGAAGGTTTCCGGCTTTTCATTTTCTTTAAAATTCATCCGGAGTTCTACTATTGATACTCAGTGTCTTATGGAGAATTTTATAGTGGGCACAATACATTATGTAATTATTCCGACCATTTATTGAATGTTTTCCCTTTTAAAAAGTGGGTATTTAATATAATAACAAACGAAATGGAGGAGATAGTATGAGTAACAAAGATCACGGTACAGAAGATAAATTAAAAGGTTTTGGCAACAAAGTCAAAGGTAGTGTAAAAGATACCGTAGGTGATTTAACTGACAACACTAAAATGCAAGCTGAAGGTAAATGGGACAAAGCAAAAGGTGCTACACAAGAAAAGATCGGTAAAGCAAAAGAACGCTTTAGTGATGATGAATCACATCCTGAAAAATAATACATGTACTAACAAGTCTGCTGCTCAATCAGCGGACTTGTTTTCTATACAATATAAAAAGAAGGATCTTCCATTACAATGGGAGATCCTTCTTTTTTACAACTGATTTGTACCTATTCGTGGACTATTTGGAATAGGATTACCTACTTCTCCATTCGGATTACTATCCAGATTTTCACCACTGTCTGTTTGCTGATGGGCACTATCATGTGGATCTACAGATTGCGCTCGTTCTTCATCTGTCAGTTGATCAACAAATAAAGCGATCCCACCTTCTTTTAAATCATTATAGAATGTTTTGGATTCTAATTTTGTAAAACCCATTTTAATGAAAATCGTTAACATTTCATCTTTACTGTTGAACAAACGGCGCGTATGATCCCAAACCGATCCTTCCTGAATACCGATTATTTCAATTTCAGGATCACTTTCCAGTACTTTTAGGTCATCTCGCACATTGGAGACTACACAAATGTGATGTTTTTTAAATCCTTTTGCTTCTAGTTCAGTTATTTTATAACGAACGTTATCTACGGAATGAAATGTGCCCTCATATTGTTTATTAGCCATTATTGCACCTCCCTATCACTAACACTATGCTATACTTCTACCCATTGAAGACCACTTTCACACATAATTCGAAATACTTTACATATATCTTCCTGTGCATAGTTCTCCACTTCTTGTACACGCTAGTTGTATCACAATGAAAAGGAGTGGTTGATTGGTGGAAATGAAAAAAAAGCTGGAGTCTGAAGTTTCAAACATGGGTAAGGACAAGAAAGATCAGATTTTGCAGAACTTCAATCATTTTAAAGGGTATCTAGCCGATAAGGTAGAAAAAGGTGAAAGCCTTGGAATGAGTGATGAACAATTGGCGAAAACCACAACGTTTATTGCCGATTATTTATCACGTCATGAAGAACCGCGAAACCGTGAGCAATATTTATTACAAGAACTGTGGGATTCAGGCACTAAAGAAGAGCAACACTCTTTGGCACATATGCTTCTAAAAATGGTTCGCCAAGCATAATAGGAGGCGATAAGACGTGGCGTCAAGGAAAAATCCAAGCCCTAACTATCATCCGAATACCTATCGTCTGATTCAGACACATCCTGAAAATCTACAGACTAACACAGTTAGTTTGTTCGATTTGCATGAAGATATGCAAACGGTCGATTCCATCTCTTTACCCGATCAGCGAAAAGCGCTTATGAAAGAAAAAATCAACCACTCCCCTCGTTTTAGTGGTGGCAGCTTGTCGAATGACTACGGCGCTCCCCACTGATTCACCGTTAAAAGCTGTACAGTGAAAATTCCACTGTACAGCTTTTCCCCGTTTATTTGCAGTACTTGTTGCTATTTCCCGGGAAATACAGTGAGTATAGTGCAGTCTGAAAACTTATTTTCATGCTATACTATGATCCGATGGAAATGGAGGTTATGCGGATGAAAATGTGGATGTATCCGCTGCTCGTTGTACTTGGAGCTGCAAGTTATGGAATTTTATCAACGATTATTAAATTAGCAATTCAAGATGGCTTCACCGCTTCGGAAGCAGTGACGAGCCAATATTATACCGGATTTCTTTTAGCGCTTATTATTTTCATCTTAGTCAAACGTGGTTTACCGACTTTCCGTGGAAGTTTCCCAGTATTAATTGCTGGTTTATTCACAGCGATTACCGGGACGGTGTACGGGAAAGCAGTTGAATATATGCCCGCATCATTGGCGGTCGTATTACTCTTTCAATTTACTTGGATCGGAATGCTCTATGAATGTGTAGGGGCCAAGCGTTTGCCCAAACGTTCGGAAGTGGTATCACTTGTCTTTCTATTTGGCGGAACGATTTTAGCTGCCGGATTAATTGACGTTGATCTAAGCGAAATCCCATGGCAGGGATGGGCATGGGGACTTGCCGCGGCGTTTAGTTTCGCTGCGTTCGTTACAGCAAATCAGAAGCCCGTACCAGGTATGGACGTAGTGACGCGGTTGTTCTTAATGTCGTTTTATGCCGCGATTGTCATTACATTTTTCCAATCTCCAGAGATTTTATGGAACGGGATGTTAGGTGATGGTTTGTGGATTTATGGTGCCATTTTAGGTGTGTTCGGAATTGTCCTTCCTATTTTCTTGTTTTCTGTCGGAGTGCCAAAAGTCGGCGCGGGCATGTCTTCTATTTTGAGTGCTGTTGAGTTGCCTGTGGCGATTATAGCTTCGATGTTGTTGCTTGGCGAAAAGTTAACGGCATTGCAGTTTCTTGGCATTTTCCTAGTACTGTTCGGGATGACGTGGCCGGCTATATTGCAGCGGTTTGCGGTGAAGAGGCGACTACAGTTACGACGGGTGAATTAAACGGTAAGGCGACGGTGATTGTCGTTCCGAGCTGATGCGTTTGGAAGAAACCGAAACAAAACCAAAAAAACGCATGAAGGATCATTCTTCTCCTTCATGCATTTTTTTGACTACGTATTTATAAAAGTAACTTTTGTGATACAGAAGTGTACCGGAGCGGAAAAAGGCCGACTCCTGCGGGATCTAGCGCGAATGTTGAGACCTTACAAGAGCGCCAGCGCAGGGGAGCGGACTATTTTCTAGTTATGTCCCAGCCTCGTTGGTTTTATATTCTGCCCAATTCTCTCTACGCAATGAAGCGATGAGGAACAGTAGCAAGACGTCCATCGCAACCAATGCAAAACTGATAATAATGAAGAAAGTTGAAAATGCATGGTCTCCAAAATTTAGCGAGAATGCTGTCATGAGCATCATCATAAAGTGAATGCTCATGTACCAGATATAAGCCGTGTGTATGCGGTTACGCAACTGTGCTTGGCCAGGTTCTTGAATAATCGATTTCCACGTACCAAATAAGTAGTAGACGACGATTGTTTTCCAAATGAATAAAATTCCCGCATATATGGTCCAGCCCATATCACTGACTTCAGAAAGATTGACGAAAACCCCCGGTACCGAAATCAGCATCCCAATGAATGCGGTGATTTCCACTTTTTTGGCTACCCGATAACGTTGAGTTAGTAGTCGCGCACCTGAATAAATCAAATAGTAACCAATTGGTGCTGCCAGTATATCAATCCCTATTTGCAATCGGAAGAAAACGAAGAGATAGCCCCAAAAGAATAACTTAAATGCTTTATTCATGAGCTTTTACCTCCGTTCGATCCTCGATGACTTGCCGGATAGACTCTTTCGTCATATATGGATAATAGTGGAGATGACCAACCCGAGTAACGAACGATTCACCCGCTTCGGTCGTACCGTTCAAATCAATCTTTACGTCTAATACGGCATGCAATGCAGGATCCGCATAACTTTTCACATTCAACCAGGCCCCTGCGGCTAATTGCAGAGGGAAATTCATCTCACGTAGATCAATGCCTTTTGCATGATTCCACTCATCGCTTTCCAATACAGGCCTTAGTTGCTCTGTTTCGACACCATTTGCGCTATGCAATTTTATAAGAAATTGATCTTGTAAGGCATCATCGAATACTGTGTCGACCGATTCAATCGTCAGTGCCTCTTTTGCGTTCAGACGGGTTTCCGAATATTCTCCTACCGAACCCGATTTGAATGAGAGCGGGTCCCACTGTTCTTTTTGATATTGAAACACAATCTGACCTATTGAATAAGTAGCTACTTCGTTTCCAGAAAAGTGGACAACCATATTATCGAATTTTACTGTTTCACCAGAGGTCACGAATGCTTCCGGATCGAACTGGATATTCACTCTTTTTAATGAATATCTGCCAAATTGCTCTACTACCTCTACTCCCTCATTCTCACCAAAACGATCCGGAATTCCCCGAATATTGCCTAGCTCCACGAACTGTATAAAAGACGTATCATCTTTATTCGTAATAAAATAAAACGGTATATACTGTTCATTTTTCAAGTTTAAATCAAGATAATGATTCAAGAATACAGGACGCTCAAGCTTGTGCTTCTCTGCGTAAATATAATTAGCCACCCAAATCAATACGACCGTCAGCATAATTGCCCAAAATGGTTTGATCTTCAACCGATCAACTCCTTATAGCGACCGAATAAACGCCGCCAAGTCTTGTTGATTCTCTGGTGTTACACCATGTCCGTCATTATATGTTTTAAACGTAACGTCTGCACCAAGCGACTCGAAATACTCCTTGCTTTCCACTCCAGATTGGGATGGAATTACATAGTCATAGTCTCCATGGGAAATGAATACCTGTTGATTTTCCACAGATTGTATTGCGTATTCACTCTTGACGAAATCAGGTACATACCCGCTAAGCGCCACTACTCCATGCAGTGAAGGGATCAACGTTACACCCAGCGCCTGTGCAAGTACGGCTCCCTGACTGAAACCGACGACCGTCAAACGGTCAGGATCTAGATCGTACTCCTGAATAGCTTCACGAATGAATGATTGGATATAGACGAGCACTTTATCGAATACTTCACGAACCGGCTTTCCTTCCTCTTCAATCGTGAAAAATGCATAGCCTGGCTCATGAACGATAGGTCCTCTCAAACTGAAAATATGATGTGTATCTGTAAAATCTTTGACTAGTTGTGGTAAATCTTCTTCATGACTCCCCATTCCATGAAGTAAAAATAGTGCAGGCATTTTTCCTGCGGTATTCGTTGGTGCGGTATGTGCAAATGTAAATGGTGATTGCATGGATATCTTCCCCTTTTCTGTTCTTTATTCCACTAGTTTACCATAGAAAAAAACGCCTGCCACTTTATGCGACAGACGTGTTGAACAGCTTATTTCTTTTCTGGCTTCGCTAATACTTCATCCCAGTTGATAGTTCCATCTTTGATTTGATCACGACGTTCTTTCGTTATGATATCGTTCGGACGACCTCCGTCCGGCCAGTCTTTGTCATGATTTTTCCATTCAGGACGATCTTTTGATAGGATGTACGCCGCCAAGTCACTAGCTTCTTGATCAGTGAGTGTACTTTCTTGACCAACAGGCATGTTGTTCTGGATGTACCCCGTCATTTTCGTCATACGTGCAATTCCTGCTCCATCGTTAAATGATCCTTCACCCCAAAGTTTAGGACCCGTGTTAGAACCGATCCCTTCACCGTTCTCACCGTGACATGCGATACAAGATTGCTGATACACTTCTTCACCGTTTTCTACGTTCGGTGTCGGTAAATCATCCAGAGAGTTCTTATGGCGCCAATCTAATTCGGCGCCTACTGGAATTCCTTCGGAGATATACGTCATGTATGCGACCATTGCATCTAAGTCTTCATCATCAGCAGCAAATTTTTGCCCGTCCATACTTCTTACCATACAGCCGTTAATACGTTCTTCTAGTGTAACCATTTGACCCGATCGTCCGATGTACATCGGATAAACTGCAGACATTCCGACCATGGATGAAACACCTTCGTCTGTTCCTGCACCTGCATGACAACTTGTACAAGACAATTCATTCACTCGTGCAAGTCCGTCTTCTACTGTTGCCGCCTCAGAACGTAATACGTTAGACGTATCATCGAATAAATCGAAGCCGCGTTTAATTGCTTCCCCTTCTTTCCCCTCTGGAATGTCATCCATTGAAGGCGGGTTGTGCTGAATCCCAGCAACCTCTTCAGTCGGCGCTGCTACTTCCGGCGTTTCTGATGCCTGGTCTTTATTAACACGCAGTTGGTTGCCCATAAATGCTATGACGACCAAACAAACTATGACGATAAAGCCTAGGGCTAGTCCCGTTGCTCTTTTCATGTCCGCTCCTCCTTTCCATAATTTTCTATATACCCTATTCAACCTATCACACATCTTTATGTCAGTCTATCCATTTTATGACTGATACCTAGTGTCATTTAACTTTACAGCTTATTGTATAAGCAAATCTAAAACCCAAATACTTTGTGACAAAAAGAAAACGAGGTTGGGACAGAACAGAAAAAACGTAAGGGGAATGAGTCCTTTACGTTTTTTTCTGTTCTATCAGCAAATATTTTTTAGAGTATCAGAATGTACCGGAACGGAGAAAGGCCGACTCCTGAGGGATCAGCGTGCGTCTTGAGACCCTGGACGTAGCAAAGCGAAGGAAGCGGCTCAAGCCAC
>NZ_PDYS01000011.1:0-95153 GCF_002743155.1 Sporosarcina sp. P1 | reverse complement strand
ACCCGTTCCCATACCGAACACGGAAGTTAAGCTCTTCAGCGCCGATGGTAGTTGGGGGTTTCCCCCTGTGAGAGTAGGACGTTGCTAGGCATGCGAAGCCATTCCCTTTGGGGAGTGGCTTTTTTGTGTTTTATAATATACTATCGTGAAACGAATTGAAGGAAATTTATATATACACCTTTAACACCACACCTATCAAGTCGGTGAATTTTCCTGCATTTGGAATCTTCGCTCTAATAATCCGCTCAATGATTCTAGCCAAGCGCTCTATGTCAACAGCAATCCGCTCAATGATCCTAGCCAATCGCTCTATGTCAACAGCAATCCGCTCAATGAACTCAGCCAATCGCTCTATGTCAACGTCAATCCACTCAATGAACTTAGCCAATCGCTCTACGCCAACAGCAATCCGCTCAATGATCCTAGCCAATCGCTCTATGTCAACGTAATCCGCTCAATGCTTCTAGCCAAGCGCTCTATGTCAACAACAATCCGCTCAATGATCCTAGCCAATCGCTCTATGTCAACGTAATCCGCTCAATGCCCCTAGCCAAGCGCTCAATGTTAACAGCAATCCGCTCAATGACCCTAGCCAATCGCTCTATGTCAACAGTAATCCGCTCAATGCTTCTAGCTAAGCGCTCTATGCCAACAGTAATCCGCTCAATGACCCTAGCCAAACGCTCTATGCCAACAGTAATCCGCTCAATAAACCTAGCCAATCGCTCTATGCATCCCGTATTTCACTATATGAGCTCAATCAAGCACTCTATCTTTCTCGCTCATCCCACAATTACTCAACATAATCTACTATTTAAAAGACTTTCCTTGAGTTTTTAACTAATGCGCGATACGATTATCCTACTTGTTTAAAGGAGTGATGCAATGGTAATGATATTAATAATTTTCGCAATCAATATTGTCTATGTTACTTTTATGACAATACGAATAATCCTAACACTGAAAGGCTATCGTTATATTGCTGCAACTGTGAGTATGATAGAAACGGTAATATACGTCATCGGGCTTGGATTAGTACTTGATAATCTAGATCAAATTCAAAACTTGGTTGCTTATGCGCTTGGGTATGGCATAGGGGTTATTATTGGTTCGAAAATTGAAGAACGTTTAGCACTTGGTTATATAACGGTTAATGTGATAACGTCAGATATCGATAAGGAAATGCCTGCTGTATTACGACGACTTGGATATGGAGTTACAGACTCATCAGCTAATGGATTAAGTGGTTATCGTTCTACTATGCAGATTTTGACGCCTCGTAAATATGAAGTGCAACTGTATAAGACAATAACGGAACTAGATCCGAAAGCGTTTATTATATCGTATGAACCTAAGTCGATACACGGTGGCTTCTGGGTGAAGAGTGTGAAAAGAGGCAAGTTATTCAAATGAGTAAACAAAAGATCTGGTTTGATAGAGAAGAAGATGAGACGCTTGATGAATGTTTGGAAAGAATACAGAGTTTGGGATATACCGTTGTTGCTAGAAGAGAGAAACCACTATTTAAACAGGTGGGCGAAGAGTATATTCCCATTAGACAACAAACACAGTTTCAAGCTATCAAAAATAGCTAATAACTGTCAACGTAAAGAGAACTGATATATAATCATCTATATGTCAACTTAAAGGCGAATGATTATAAAAGACTTATAATGTAATGTTCGTCTTTTAGTTGACGGATTATGTATTAATTGATAATATAATAAGAGTAAATGAGTTCCCCGTATATGCTGCAGAATAGGCTGTGGCGTTTCTACCAAGACACCGTAAATGTCTACACTATGTGGGAAAGCAATTTTTCTTGGATAATCATGGAGAATGGCTAAGTTACGATAGCTATGTATCCATATTGGTAAGGGTCCTTGAAAGTTCTGCTTTTTGTGCATGTGAAAAGTGGAGTTTTCAAGGACCTTTTTATTATTTTATATCAAATCATGTTGTGCATGAAGGAGCGGATTAGATTTGGAACCGAAAATAGGTGTCATAATGGGCAGTAAGAGCGACTGGGAAACGATGAAGCATGCATGCGACATATTGGATGAACTAGGAGTTCCTTATGAAAAAAAAGTAGTGTCAGCCCACCGTACGCCGGATTTCATGTTTGACTATGCAGAACAAGCAGAGAAAAAAGGATTACACGCTATTATCGCAGGAGCAGGCGGAGCTGCCCATCTACCAGGAATGGTTGCTGCAAAAACGCTAGTTCCTGTTATTGGTGTGCCTGTGCAATCTAAAGCATTGAATGGTATGGACTCACTGTTATCTATTGTTCAAATGCCAGGAGGCGTACCTGTAGCGACTGTGTCAATCGGTAAAGCGGGTGCTACGAACGCAGGCCTTTTAGCGGCTCAAATGCTCTGTGTACAAGATGAAGAATTACGCAATAAACTACAGCAAAGACGCGATGAAATGAAGGAAATCTCGCTGGAAAGCAGTGGTGAACTAAATTGAAAATGATTCACCCAGGACAGACAATCGGTATTATCGGTGGTGGGCAATTGGGACGGATGATGGGTCTTGCGGCAAAAGAAGCTGGTTTTAAGATTGCGGTACTTGATCCAACAAAGAATTCCCCTTGCGGACAGTTAGCTGATATCGAAATAGTGGCATCATATAATGATGAAGAGGCATTGAATGAATTAAGCCAAGTTAGTGATGTCATTACATTTGAATTTGAAAATATCGACTATGAAGGATTGAAACGGCTGACAAAGAAAGCTTATGTACCTCAAGGAGCTGAACTAGTCCGTATCACGCAAAATCGTATCAAAGAAAAAGCTGAAATTCAAGCGGCTGGAGCACCAGTTGCGCCTTACATAACCGCTGAAACATATGAAGAATTAGTACAGAAAATTGATGATCTTGGATTCCCTTGTATCGTGAAAACTGCTTTTGGAGGCTATGACGGTAAAGGTCAAGTAAAGCTTGAAGCGAAAGAACAAATTGAAAGTGCTAAAGATCTGTTTACACATTCTTCTTGTATAGCTGAGGCTTTCGTTCCATTTGATAAAGAAATTTCCGTTATCATTCAACGAAATCCAGCAGGACAAACATATTGCTTGCCTATTGCTGAAAATATTCATAAGCATCATATCTTGCACGAATCGATTGTACCGGCACGAGTAGAACAAGAGGTTTTGGAGCAAGCAGAAAATGCTGCAAAGAAAATCGCAAGCCATTTAGAGTTAATAGGTACACTAGCAGTTGAAATGTTCGTACTGCCTGACGGTAAAATCATGATTAATGAATTAGCGCCGCGCCCGCATAACTCTGGTCACTATTCAATAGAGGCATGTAACATCTCACAATTCCATCAACATATTCGTGCAGTCTGTGGTTGGCCGTTACGTGAGCCGAAGTTATGGGGGTCATCCATTATGGTGAATGTACTTGGAGAACATGTAGCACCGCTTCAAGAGCGTATCGCAGGTTATCCAGATTGGTCCATTCATTTATACGGCAAAGCAGAAGTGAAGGAAAAACGTAAAATGGGTCATGTCACCATCATGACGGAAAATATTGAAGAAACTCTGCAAGAAATTGAGCAGTCCGGTATTTGGTACGATTAAAACTATATAAATTTAAATAGATTAACTCCATCAACAGTTCTTAAATTATTACATGCTCTTAGATTTAATTTACACAATAAAAAAACTATTATTTCCACTTTGGGAGGAACCGACAATGACGAAAGTAACAATTTATGTAACACTACGTGAAAGTGTTGTAGATCCACAAGGTATCGCGACAACTGAAGCACTTCAAAAGATGGGCTATGAAGAAGTGAAAAGTGTACGGGTTGGGAAAATGATCGAATTACAGCTTGATGGATCAGAACAGACAATCGAAGCACGTGTGAATGAAATGTGTAACGATCTATTGATCAATAAAGTCATTGAAGATTATCGTTTCGAAATTGGGGAGGTTGCCAGCAAATGAAGTTCGCCGTTCTAGTATTCCCAGGACTTACTTGTGATCTTGATATGTACCATGCAATTGAGGAAACAGTAAAGCAAGATGTTGAATACGTTTGGCATACAGAAGCCGACCGACTCGATCAATTCGATGCGGTTCTATTACCGACAGGCACTTCATACGGCAACTACTTACGTCCAGGTGCATTAGCGAAAAGTTCACATGCATGCAAACATTTACAAACATTTGCTGAATCAGGTAAATTGGTTCTTGGTGTAGGTAATGGTTTTCATATCCTAGTAGAAGCAGGTATGCTCCCGGGTGGATTCTTACGAAATCAGAGCTTGAAATTCCGTTCAGCCCGAGAAACCGTGCGAGTAGAAAATAATAATACAGCTTTCACAAATGATTATACACAAGGTCAAATGCTTACATTGCCAGTTGCTAATGAGTTTGGTAACTACTATGCGGATGAGCAGACAGTGAAAAAACTAAAAAACAATAATCAAATTGTCTTCACATATGCGGATGGAAATATAGATGGTAGCACAGAAGCTATAGCCGGTATCACAAATGAAAGAGGCAATGTTCTCGGTATGATGCCACTACCTGAACGTGCAGTAGAAGCAATCATTGGTGGGACAGATGGAACAGCTTTATTCCAATCAATCATGAACAATCGGGGTGAACAGCATGTCAATTAATCACGAACCTACAGCGGAGCAAATCAAAGAAAATCGTCTATATCTCCAAATGGGTATGACGGATGCAGAGTATGAGCGTGCAGTAGAAAAACTTGGACGTACTCCAAATTACGTGGAAACAGGTCTATTTTCTGCTATGTGGTCGGAGCACTGTTCGTATAAAAGCTCAAAGTCTGTATTACGCAGATTTCCTACTGAAGGTGCACGTGTACTACAGGGACCGGGTGAAGGTGCTGGAATTGTAGACATCGGTGACAACCAAGCTGCTGTTTTTAAAATGGAATCCCATAACTCCCCTTCTGCCATTGAGCCTTTCATTGGTGCAGCAACAGGTGCTGGCGGAATCATTCGGGATGTATTCTCTATGGGTGCGCGTCCGGTAGCATTAGTAAATTCACTTCGTTTCGGAGATTTAACAGAACCTCGAGATCGATTTTTGTTTGAAGAAGCAGTTGCTGGAATTGCAAGTTACGGTAATGCAATGGGAATCCCAACAGTAGCGGGTGAAGTCCAGTTTGATCAGTGCTATTCGAAGCGTCCATTAGTTAATGCGATGGCAGTCGGATTGTTGAATCATGAAGATATTCAAAAAGGTGTTGCGGCTGGTATTGGCAACACAGTGATATACGCAGGCGCTACAACAGGCCGCGACGGAATTCACGGAGCTACCATGTCTTCTTCTGAATTGTCTATTGAAGAAGAGGCAGAACTGCCGGTAATGCAGGCAGGAGATCCATTCATTGAAAAGTTATTGATGGAAGCTTGTTTAGAACTAGTTCAATCCGATGCCTTGATCGGTATTCAAGATATGGGTGCAGCAGGTCTAACTTCTTCAGCAGCAGAAATGGCTTCAAAAGCCGGCTATGGTGTGGAATTGAACTTGGATCTTGTACCACAGCGTGAAGAGAATATGACAGCGTATGAAATGATGTTGTCTGAATCTCAGGAACGTATGTTGATTGTGGTGAAAAAGGGCCGTGAAGAAGAAGTCATTGCACTATTCACGAAGTATGGAATTACTGCAGCGGTAATTGGTCATGTAACAGATGATAAAATGCTTCGTTTGCTTCATAAAGGTGAAATCGCAGCAGAAGTTTCAGCGGATCTACTAGCTGAAGATGCACCGAGCTATCAGAAAGAATCAAAAGAACCTGCATCGTTTGCGGAAAACCAAGCGATTGAAAATAAAGAACCACAAGTAACGAACTTAAAAGAAACAGTACTCGATTTATTGCAACGTCCGACGATTGCTTCTAAAGAGTGGGTATATAATCAGTTCGATACAGGCGCAAGAACGAATACAGTTCTTGCACCAGGAGCATCCGCCGGTGTGATCCGTGTTAGAGGAACAAATAAAGGTATTGCGATGACAGCGGATTGTAACTCGCGATTCATCTACTTGGATCCGGAGGTTGGCGGTAAGATTGCGGTAGCTGAAGCTGCACGTAACCTTGTATGTTCAGGTGCTGAGCCAATCGCACTGACAGACTGTCTGAACTTTGGTAGCCCGGACAAGCCAGAAGTATTCTGGCAGTTGGAAAAGTCGGCTGAAGGTATTTCAGAAGCATGTCGTAAACTGAATGCACCGGTTATTGGCGGTAACGTATCTCTTTCCAATGAAGTAAATGGTGTGCCAATCTATCCAACACCAACAATTGGTTTGGTAGGAATCGTCCATGATTTGAGCCAAGTGACAACACCTGGATTCAAACAAGCTGGAGATGCGATCTACTTGATTGGACAAACGGAAACAGAATTCGGTGGCAGTGAATTGCAACAAATGATCGAAGGAAAGATCTTCGGTAAATCACCTGCAATTGATTTGGATATAGAAGCAACTCGTCAACAACAGCTTCTTGAAGCAATACAAGCTGGAATGATTCAATCGGCTGATGATTTGTCAGAAGGCGGATTTGCAGTAGCGCTTTGTGAAGGTACATTTGGTTCACAAGGCTTAGGTGCCGATGTAACAGTGGAAGGTTCAGCAATCACTGCATTATTCAGTGAAACCCAGTCACGTTTCTTGGTTACTGTACAAGCTGATCAAGTAGCAGCATTTGAAAAGAAAGTTCAAGATGCAGTGAAAATAGGAACAGTAACAGATGGCGAAGAAATCGTCATCAAAGACGCAGAGGGAACTGTCCTAGTAGAAGGGACGGTAGAGGAATTCCAAACTGCTTGGAAAGGGGCAATTGCATGCTTGCTGAACTCAGAGGACTAAACGAAGAGTGCGGCGTATTTGGTATTTGGGGACATGACGATGCAGCACAACTCAGCTATTACGCATTGCACGCTCTTCAGCATCGTGGACAAGAGGGAGCCGGAATCGTCGTAAAAGGCGATAGTGGTCTCCATGCAGTCAAAGGTGAAGGTCTGGTCAATGAAGTGTTCTCAGGTGAAAAGCTAGACTCTCTTGAAGGACGAGGCGCAATTGGGCAAGTTCGCTATACGACAAAAGACGGGCGTGGTATAGAGAATGTTCAGCCACTTGTCTTTCGTTCCACAACGGGTAGCTTGGCGATTGCGCATAACGGGAATCTGATCAATGCGACAGATTTGAAAGAACATTTGGAGCGGCAAGGTAGTATCTTCCAAAGTACATCCGATACAGAAGTACTCGCTCATTTGATCAAACGTAGCAGTGGTTCACGTAATCATCGTGAACGAGTAAAAAAGGCACTGAGTATTCTAAAAGGTGCATTTGCATTCGTTTTAATGACAGATGAAGGGTTGATGGTTGCGCAAGATCCAAACGGTATGCGTCCATTATCTTTGGGGAAAATTGGCGATGCATGGGTGGTTGCATCAGAAACTTGTGCGTTTGAAATTATTGGTGCTGAACATGTCCGTTCTGTGGAACCAGGTGAATTGCTGATTATCAATGATAATGGATTGACGTCTGAGCGTTTTGCAGAACCGGCAGATAATGCGATGTGTTCTATGGAATATGTCTACTTCTCGCGCCCTGATTCAAATATTGACGGAATTAATATCCATGCTGCACGTAAACGTTGCGGTAAACAGTTGGCTCGTGAAGTGCAGATCAGTGCAGATGTCGTTACAGGAGTTCCAGATTCCAGTATATCTGCAGCCATTGGATTTTCTGAACAAAGCGGTATTCCGTATGAGTTGGGATTAATCAAAAATCGCTATGTGGGACGAACTTTTATTCAACCATCTCAAACATTGCGTGAACAAGGCGTGAAGATGAAGCTGTCACCTGTACATCAGGTCGTTAATGGTAAGCGTGTAGTGATGGTTGATGATTCGATTGTTCGCGGAACGACATCTAAACGAATAGTCACAATGCTACGCGATGCGGGCGCTAAGGAAATACATGTTGTCATTGCTTCACCACCTTTGATCGCGCCATGTTACTACGGTGTAGATATTAGTTCAGATTCAGAATTACTTGCGACAGGTCGTACTATAGATGAAATGCGTGATGAGATTGGTGCAGATTCACTCTCATTCCTATCAATTGATGGGATGTTGGAATCGAATGGCCGGTCACCTGAAATGAAAAACTGCGGACAATGCTTGGCTTGTTTCACGGGTGTGTATCCAACAGAGATTTATTCGGATACGGCAATGCCGCACGAAAAAGAAATCGTACGATAGGAGGCCTTTCCATGTCGAAGGCATATGAAAAAGCGGGAGTTAATATTGAAGCTGGCTATGAGTCAGTTGAACGCATGAAGTCTCACGTAGCACGAACATCTCGTAAAGGTGTAGCAGGTGCATTTGGTGGGTTCGGCGGAATGTTCGATCTATCTGCGCTGGAATATAAAGAACCGGTACTCATTTCTGGTACAGACGGCGTTGGCACGAAGTTGAAATTGGCTTTCATGGCGGACCGTCATGACACGATCGGAATTGACTGTGTTGCAATGTGTGTGAATGATATCGTAGCGCAAGGTGCAGAGCCTCTATATTTCCTTGATTATGTAGCGTTAGGCAAAGCAGTACCTGAAAAAGTGGAAGCAATCGTCAAAGGTGTAGCGGATGGTTGTGTACAATCAGGTGCAGCATTGATCGGTGGAGAAACGGCTGAAATGCCAGGACTTTACGATGAAGATGAATATGATTTGGCTGGCTTCGCCGTAGGAGCTTGTGAAAAAAGCAAGCTGGTTACAGGTGAGCGTGTGCAAGAAGGTGACGTACTAGTTGGAATTGCATCAAGTGGTATTCACTCGAACGGTTACTCTTTAGTACGCCATATTGTATTCGAACAATTGGGCGCAGATATTAACGGCACGATTGAAGGATATGAAGATCTTGGCACTGTAGCTGATACATTGTTAAAGCCAACTAAGATCTACGCAAAACCGGTACTTGAGATGCATCAACAGCTTGACGTGCACTCCATGGGTCATATTACAGGCGGTGGATTTTTCGAAAACCTTCCGCGTATGTTCTCTGAAGAATTTGGAGTAGAAGTAGATCTAGACGCTTGGCCAGTACTTCCTATATTCCATATGTTGAAAGAAAAAGGCGGATTAACGGATCGTGATTTATATAGCGTATTCAACATGGGTGTTGGGTTCGTCGTAGCCTTGCCGGAAGCAGAAGCTGGAAAAGCAATCGAAATCGCTAATGCACACGGTGAAGAAGCGTATGTAATCGGACGTGTTACGAAGCAAGCAGGCGTAACATTTAACGGTGAGCATGACGGGACATTGTCATAATGAATAAAGTAAAAATCGCAGTATTTGCTTCAGGGAGCGGCAGTAACTTTGCCGCTTTGGTAGAAGCTTGTAAAGCGGGGCGCATTCCAGCTGAAATTGTTTTGATGGTGACAGATAAACCGGATGCTTTCGTCAATGAACGTGCGAATGAACAGGGTATTCCAATTGCCGCTATTCGTCCTCGTGACTACGAAACAAAAGATGCATACGAGCAAGCAATACGTAAAGCATTACATGAAGCACAAGTAGAATGGTTAATATTAGCTGGCTATATGCGATTGATCGGTCCTGTATTATTGGAAGCATTTCCTGAACGGATCATCAATATCCATCCGTCTCTCTTGCCTTCATTCCCAGGTAAGGATGCGATCGGACAAGCAGTAGCTGCCGGCGTTAAAGTAACGGGTGTTACAGTTCATCTTGTAGATGAAGGAATGGATACGGGTCCGATTTTAGCCCAGCGCGCAGTGGACGTTGTCGATGGGGATGTCGAGCAGACTGCTTTAGCTATTCATGCCGTGGAACATGAATTATATACAGCAACATTGCAAAACTTATTTAAAAAATGATGAGCCTGTTGAGATGACAGGCTTTTTTTATAAACTGGAGGGAATACCTTTGAAAAAACGCGCACTGTTAAGCGTATCAGATAAAAGTGGAATACTAGAATTTGCAAAAGAACTTGAACAGCTTGGATATGAATTATTATCTACTGGTGGTACGATGAAGCATTTGAAAGACAATGGTGTTGCTGTGACGGCTGTAGATGAAGTAACAGGATTCCCAGAAATCATGGAAGGCCGCGTGAAAACGTTGAACCCGATGATTCACGGTGGATTACTTGCAAAACAAGACGATCCTGGACATCAGGCACAAATGGAAGAGCACGGCATTCAGCCAATCGATGTAGTGTGTGTAAACTTATATCCATTCAAAGAAACGATTTCTAAACCAGATGTATCTGCAGAAGATGCAATCGAAAATATCGATATCGGTGGTCCAGCAATGCTTCGCGCGTCTGCAAAGAACCACGCATACGTGACAGTCATTGTGGATGCAACAGACTACAGTGCCGTACTCGACGAACTAAGAGCGGATGGCAAGACGACTCTTGAAACACGACGTCGTTTAGCAGCTAAAGTATTCCGTCATACGGCAGCTTATGATTCATTGATTTCAGGCTACTTGACAGACCTCGCTGGCGAACAATTCCCAGAACAAGTTACGTATACATACGAGTTGAAGCAACCATTGCGTTATGGTGAAAATCCTCATCAGCAAGCAGCGTTCTATAGCCGCCCGCTTGGATCTGATTTCTCGATCGCCTATGCGGAACAGCTTCATGGAAAAGAATTATCTTATAACAATATCCAAGATGCGAATGCAGCGATTCAAATCGTAAAGGAATTCACTGAGCCTGCAGCTGTGGCGGTTAAGCATATGAATCCATGTGGTGTGGGTACAGGAGCGACCATTGCAGAAGCTTTCCAAAAAGCTTACGAAGCAGATGCTACGTCTATTTTTGGTGGAATCATTGCATTGAATAAAGAAGTAGATCAGGAAACGGCAGTGCAACTAGCTGATATATTCCTTGAAATCGTTATTGCTCCTTCATTTACAGAAGAAGCACTTGAGACATTAACGAAAAAGAAAAACATTCGTCTCTTGACGATTTCATTTGAACAGCGGAAAAAAGATCAGTGGAACACGGTATCTGTTGAAGGTGGATTATTAATGCAACAGCCTGATATCCATGGTTTTGAAGAAGCTGATATCAAGGTGGCAACAGACCGAGAGCCGACTGAAGCAGAATGGAATGCGATGAAACTTGGATGGGCAGTTGTGAAACACGTGAAGTCTAATGCAATCGTCGTTACAGATGAGCATATGACAATCGGTGTAGGCGCAGGTCAGATGAACCGTGTAGGTGCTGCGAAAATCGCCCTGACACAGGCAGGCGAACGTGCAAAAGGGGCAGCGCTTGCTTCTGATGCATTTTTCCCTATGGATGATACAGTTGAAGCGGCGGCAAAAGCAGGTATTACCGCAATTATTCAACCAGGTGGTTCGGTGAAAGATGCGGATTCCATTAAAAAGGCTAATGAATACGGTATTACGATGGTATTTACAGGCGTACGTCATTTCAAACACTAAGAGTGCAGGGAGTAGATGAACATGAAAGTTCTTGTAATTGGAAGTGGCGGTCGTGAACATGCGATTGCCAAACAGTTCAACCAAGCGCCTTCTGTATCAGAAGTATTTGTGGCGCCTGGCAACGACGGTATGCGACAAGATGCAACATGTGTGAACATTGCAGCTACAGATTTTAAAGCTTTGGCGGATTTCGCAATCGAACAGCGTGTTACGTTAACATTCGTTGGACCGGAACAACCGCTAGCAGAAGGAATTGCCGATTACTTCCTGGATAAAGGTTTAACAGTATTCGGCCCTACTCAGGCAGCTGCTCGCATCGAAGGCAGTAAGTCATTCGCCAAGGAGATCATGGACAAGTATGATATTCCAACAGCGGCTTATGGAACATTCACAGATGCTGAAGAAGCGAAGTCATTCATCCGCGAACAAGGTGCGCCGATCGTAATCAAGGCTGATGGGTTGGCAGCTGGAAAAGGCGTAATCGTTGCGATGGAATTGCAGGAAGCGTTAGATGCGGTAGATGATATGATCGGCAATCAAAAGTTCGGTGAATCATCGTCACGTGTCGTGGTAGAAGAATTTCTCGATGGCGAAGAGTTTTCTTATATGTCATTCGTCCATGACGGACAAATTTATCCAATGGTGATCGCACAAGATCACAAACGTGCATATGACGGAGATCGTGGTCCGAATACGGGAGGAATGGGTGCTTATTCTCCGGTTCCACAAATTTCGGATGCAATCGTGCAGGAAGCGTACGATCGTGTAGTCGTACCAACTGTTGAGGCTATGACAGAAGAAGGAATTCCTTTCACAGGTATTCTCTATGCTGGTTTAATACTTACTGAGCAAGGTCCAAAAGTTATCGAATTCAATGCCCGTTTTGGCGACCCAGAAACACAAGTCGTCTTGCCGCGTATGAAATCGGATTTTGGTAAGTTCATGGAAGCTCTACTGGCTGGAGAATCATTCGATCTTGAGTGGCATGAAGAAGCGATGTTAGGCGTAGTGATTGCATCGGAAGGATATCCTAACGACGTAGTGAATGGTCACGCACTCCCTAATCTTGATGTTCTGACAGATCAAGGGCTTGATGTTTTCCATGCAGGAACCAAGCTGGAAAATGATCACTTTATAGGAAATGGTGGACGTGTACTTCTCGTTGCTGCAAAAGCAGCTACATTAAAAGAAGCACAAGAAAAAGTTTATAATGGCCTTGCCGATCAACAATGGGATGGATTTTTCCACCGTACAGACATTGGATGGCGTACATTTGAATAAAAGTTGAAACAGGACTGTCCTAGAAGTTGCATGACTTCTAAGACAGTCTTTTTTTAATACTGTAGGAAGATGTTTGGAGTCTACGACCTTATAGTAGATGCTACATACTCTTTCATTCGATTAAAAAATATGTTATCCACAACATCTTTAATAATCCGTGGTTTATTAGTGGAAAAGGTGTGGGTAATTTGTTAGTAGTGTGTGTAAGTATCCATTATATTGTGGATTAAACAAAAATAGCTTGTGGACAACCTTTGCGCAGCACATCTATTCTAGATTGCATTGCTATGGTACTATAAAGCAACAGTAACAAACAGTAAAACTACTTTAAAGGAACGGTGATCTGCATGTGGAGTGTGAAAGAAATCCAATCGCAACTAGCGATTATTAATGGACAGAAAGCGCCTGATATCGTAATTAAAAATGCTACGTACTTACATTCTATATTCAAGAAATGGATGCAAGGGAACATTTGGATTCAAGGTGACCGAATCGTCTATGTAGGGGAACGTATGCCAGCTATGCTTGAAGGAACAGAATGTGTTGACGCTTCCGGCAAGAAAATAGTCCCTGGATATATCGAGCCGCATGTTCATCCCTTCCAATTATATAATCCAGAAACATTTGCGGATTATGCATCTCGTCGAGGCACAACAACGTTTATATCTGACAATCTCATCTTGTTCTCGATGCTGGACCAGCAAACAGCATTTACATTCATTGATCAACTGAATGAACTGCCGTTTTCATTTTATTGGTGGGCACGTGTTGACTCGCAAACCGTATTGCAAAATGAAAAAGAGCTTTTCAATCCTGTAGATATTGCGAATTGGATGGAGCGTCCTGATGTATTGATGACGGGAGAACTGACAGGCTGGCCTAAATTATTACAGGGTGATCAAAATATGACGCAGTCTTTATTAGAATCTAAACGACTGGGGAAAAAGATTGAAGGACATTTTCCCGGTGCATCGGAACGTACACTAGCTCGCATGAAATTACTTGGAGCGGACGGCGATCATGAAGCGATGACTGCAGAGGAAGTGGAAAGACGCTTGCAGCAAGGATATGCTGTCACATTACGTTATTCCTCGATCCGTCCTGACTTGCCAAATATATTGAGAGGTATTGTAGAGAAGGAGTTGGATGTGTTTGATCATTTAATGATGACGACTGATGGTTCCACACCTTCGTTCTACCGTGAAGGCGTAATGGACCAATGCATCCAGATAGCACTTGACGCGGGAGTATCGCCGATTGATGCGTATCAAATGGCATCATATAACGTGGCGAGGTACTACGATATTACGGACTTGCATAGTGTAATTGCGACAGGCCGTTTTGCGACATTAAACTTTTTAGAGAATGAACATAACCCTGTGCCAACTGACGTGTTATCGAAAGGGAAGTGGGTTCTCCGGGATAGTATGTCGTCTGATGCTTTCAAAGCAGTCGATTGGAAAGCACTGCCGGCATTTGAATTGCCTTATGAACTGACAGATGAAGACTTCACATTCCCTTCTTCAATTGGGATTCAGATGGTCAATGATGTTATTACAAAAGTATACGAAAGTGATCTGGATCTCAGTAGTCCCACTATTGCTACTGGCGATGAGTGCTATTTGATATTACTGGATAAGAACGGAAAATGGCGAGTCAATACGATGTTGAAAGGGTTTGGAGATAATCTGCAAGGTTTTGCATCTTCCTATTCAAATACTGGAGATGTATTATTGATAGGACAGGATTGGCAAGAGATGAAGAGAGCGTTTAATGAAATCAAGAATATAGGCGGAGGCATGGCACTTGCTGAAAACGGTGGAATTATTGAAACATTGCCATTAGAGGCAGCAGGCGGATTGTCTGTTCAACCGATGGAAGTGATCATCGAACAAGAGCTAGCCATAAGAAAGGCATTAAGAGAACGTGGCTATGCGCACGGAGATGCCATATATACATTATTATTCCTTCAATCTGTTCATTTACCGTATATCAGAATCACGCCGGTTGGTGTATTGCAAGTGATGAAAAATGAACTATTAATTCCTAATATAGAAAGGTAGGAACGTATATTGATATGGAATGGGCGAAAGTTACTCATGATAGCCGCAGTTAGCGTAGTATGTCTCGGAGGTTGTTCATCAAAAGATCAGTCTGAACCAGCAGAACAAGAAAAACCGAATGATGTGTCATTGTTTACAGGTGAATTGATAACGGATTCCATCGATCAACGTCCTATCTTAGCGACAATTAGCAATATACCTGCTGCTCGTCCACAGTCGGGACTTTCAGATGCGGATCAGATATACGAATTCTTAGCTGAAGGTCAAATTACGCGCTACGCTGCGCTTTTTCAAAGTAAAGTACCGGATCAGTTAGGTCCTATTCGAAGCGCACGTGATTATTTTGTACAATTAGCTGCAGGTATGGATGCATTTTATGTCGCTCACGGTTATAGTCCGGATGCAAAGAAATTACTTGATGGTCGGGTAGTCGACCATATAAATGGCATAAATTATGACGGGACTTTATTCGAACGTTCAGCAGATCGCCGTGCTCCACATAACTCTTATATTTCAAAGGAACATATTGAAGAAGCTTTTAGTGTCACAAATGCTTCCGAAAAGATCACTGCACGACCATCCTTTTCTTTCCTAAACCCCGATGAAAGTGATAAAATAGGGGATATGGCATCAGCGGTACAAGTATCGTATAGTTCAGACCCGAATTTTATTAGTACGTATCAATATAATCAACAAGCAAATCGGTATTATCGATCTGTTAACGGCATTGAAACAGTGGATAAGTTAAATGAACGACGTATAGAATTAGCGAATATTATCGTGATGGAAATGGATCATCAAACAGTTGATCAACAAGGCCGACTTGCAATAGATCTAGAATCTGGTGGGCCTGCCATGCTGTTTCATGAAGGGATCGCTAAATCGATTGAATGGCAAAATAAAGATGGGTTTTTAACTCCAATGGATCAAGATATGCCTGTTAAATTAACAGCAGGGAAAACCTGGATCCACATTGTTCCATCATTATCAGGTCCTTTCACTTCCGTCACTTATACCCCGTAAGATCGACATAAAGAGAGGATGAGACCATGCAAATAGATAAAATCCGCGGAAAACAAATAGATCAGTTGTTTCAGGCAATCCTAGAACTAAAGGATGTAGAGGAATGTTACATGTTTTTCGATGATCTTTGCACGATGAGCGAAGTCCAATCACTTGCACAAAGACTGGACGTAGCACATAAACTGCGACTTAAAAAAACGTACGATAATATCCAACAAGAAACAGGTGCAAGTACAGCTACGATCTCCCGCATACGCCGTTGCGTAGACTACGGGTCTGGTGGTTACAACCTCATGTTGGATCGACTCTATCCTGAACTCCAAAACAATCAAACAAAAAATAACTAACACAACCGGCCAGGGATAAAACCCCACCGGTTTTTTAAAAGTTATATAAAGCGAATTTGACAAAAGAAGGTGGAAAGAAAATATGAACTATAAAACATGGCGGCATGCATTTAAAATTGATCCAGCCAAATTCATCTCAGATGAACAAATAGAAGCGGTAGCAGAGTCTGGAACGGATGGAGTCATCATTGGTGGATCTGACGGCATCACATTGGAAAACGTACTTGATTTACTTGCGCGTTTCCGGCGTTTTTCCGTGCCACTTGCCTTGGAAGTATCTACTGTAGAATCGGTCACGCCGGGATTCGATTATTACTTTATTCCAACGGTCTTAAATACAACGGATTCAAAATGGCTGAACGGTTTGCATCATGAAGCACTTCGAGAATATGGTCATATGATGAACTTCGATGAACTGGTGACAGAAGGTTACTGTATTTTAAATCCTGATTGTACAGCTGCGAAGGTGACAGGGGTAGACCATGTTCCGGATGAAGAAGATGTACAAGCATATGCACGTATGGCTGAACACTTATTTTCCTTGCCGATTTTTTATTTAGAATACAGTGGACAATACGGTGATCCGCAAATTGTTCGATCAGCGAAGGAATTACTTACAAACACTCGTCTCTTTTATGGTGGCGGAATTCGTTCAACGGAACAAGCAAAAGAAATGGCAGCCATTGCAGATACAGTAGTAGTAGGAAATGTTGTATACGATGATCTACAAATGGCTCTTAAAACAGTCGAAGCTGTGAAATCTGTTCCCTTACCTGTGTGAGTAGTATATAGTAAGAACAAATGTTCCTTAAAGGCGGTACTAATATGAATAAACTATCAGATGATTTACTAAAAGGTATGAATCCTGAACAAGCGCGTGCAGTCAAAACGACAGAAGGGCCTTTGCTCATTATGGCGGGTGCTGGTTCTGGAAAAACTCGTGTGTTGACGCACCGAATTGCATATTTGGTTGTGGAAAAACAAGTGTATCCTTCCAATATATTAGCTATTACATTTACAAATAAGGCGGCACGTGAAATGCGTGAGCGAATTGATGGATTACTTGGTCCGGGTTCAGGAGAACGTATGTGGGTTTCAACTTTCCACTCGATGTGTGTTCGAATTCTACGTAGGTTCGTAGATCGAATCGGTTTATCTAAAAATTTTACGATTCTTGACAGTGCGGATCAAATGACTGCAATGAAACGAGTTTTGAAAGAACTGAATCTCGACCCGAAGCAGAATGATCCGCGTGCGATGCTCGGAATTATTGGCAATGCAAAAAATGAATGCATTGATGCGATGGAATTCCGTAAAAATTCAAATCCTCAAAACCCCCATGAACGTACAGTAGCAGATATTTACGATCGTTATACTAAAAAATTGCGTCAGAATCAATCAATGGATTTTGATGACTTAATTATGATGACTACGGTCTTATTTGAACGAGTTCCTGAAGTGCTCGAGTATTATCAAAATAAATTTCAGTATATTCATGTGGATGAGTACCAAGATACAAACAACGCGCAGTATCGTCTCGTCAAAATGCTGGCATCAAAATTCCGTAATGTCTGCGTAGTAGGTGACTCCGATCAGTCAATCTATCGCTGGCGTGGTGCAGATATCGGTAATATTCTCTCTTTCGAAAAAGATTATAAAGAAGCGAATGTCATTCTTTTGGAACAAAACTACCGTTCCACCCAGAGAATTTTGCAAGCAGCAAATGATGTGATCGACAATAACAAAAGTCGCTATGATAAGAAATTGCGCACAGATAACCCTAAGGGCGAGTTAATCTCGATCTATAAAGCACGCGATGAAAAAGATGAATCACAATTTGTTGTACAACAAATCATTGAGTTAAAAGAAAAGCTAGGATTAACATTGGATCAATTTGCGATTCTCTATCGAACTAACGCGCAATCTCGTCTAATTGAGGAATATTTATTGAAGTCAAATCTTGATTATACAATTGTAGGCGGTACAAAGTTCTATGATCGTAAAGAGATAAAAGATTTACTCGCCTATTTACGTCTCATTGCGAATAATGATGATGACTTAGCTTTAGCGAGAATCATTAATGAACCGAAACGAAGCATTGGTGCAACTTCATTTGAACGTATGGCAACTTTTGCATTACAAAACGATCGCTCCATGTTTGATTCATTGCAGGAAGTGGATTTCATGGGTTTACCTAAACGAGCATTAACAGAAGCAGTAAAATTCCATGAACTGATCAATGGATTCACTCAAATGCAAGAGTATTTATCAGTCACCGAACTAGTGAAAGAAGTCATTGATAAGTCGGGCTATCGTGAGATGTTGGAAAAAGAAAAATCCATCGAAGCAGAAAGCCGTCTAGAAAATATTGAAGAGTTCTTATCGGTTACAGAAGCGTTTGAGAAACGTGCAGCAGAAGAAGAGGAGGAACCTTCACTCGTTGCATTCTTGACTGACCTTGCTTTAGTAGCAGATATCGATACATTGGATAAAGAAGAGAACACTTCCACGGAAAAAATCGTCTTAATGACGATGCACGCAGCAAAAGGATTGGAATTCCCTGTAGTCTTTGTTCTCGGCATGGAAGAAAACATATTCCCGCATATTCGAGCACTTGCAGATCCGGAAGAAATGGAAGAAGAACGAAGACTCGCGTATGTAGCAATCACACGCGCGGAACAGCGCCTTTACCTGACAAGTGCAGGTCATCGGATGTTGTTCGGTAAGTCAAACTTCAATCAACCATCACGTTTCCTCAACGAAATCTCGGAAGAACTGACTGAGCTGTTGGCTGATGGAAATGGCATGAGTGTACCTTTCGCCCAAGCACCTAAAACAAGAGCTAAACGTCCAGCAGTCAAGCGCCCAGCCTATAATGAAAGTGGCGGAGAGAAAATGCAGTGGAAACCTGGAGACAAGGCGTCCCATAAAATATGGGGAACTGGAACGGTTGTGAGTGTTAAAGGTGAAGCGGAGGATATGGAGCTAGACATTGCCTTCCCTAATCCAGTTGGGATTAAGCGACTATTAGCTAAATTCGCACCGATTGAAAAAGAATAAAGCCCCTTTAAGGAGTGTGGAAAATAGATGGATGATGTTCTAGAACTAGAGAAGCGGGTAGAGGAGCTCAATAAAACCTTGCATGAATATGGGCGTGCATATTATGACTTGGATGCCCCTATCGTTCCCGATTCAGAATACGATGAGAAAATGAAGGAATTGTTGGCGATTGAAAAAGAACATCCTGACTTGATCTATCCTGATTCACCGACACAACGGGTTGGCGGAGCACCGCTTGAGGTGTTTAATAAAGTCGTTCATCGTTATCCGATGCTAAGTTTAGCGAATGCCTTTAATGAAGAAGACGTAAAGGATTTCGACAGACGTGTAAAAGAAGCGACGGGTAACGCTGTTTATGTATGTGAACTGAAAATTGATGGTCTTGCCGTTTCATTGCAATATGAAGAAGGTCGTCTTGTACAAGGCGCTACTCGTGGGGATGGTTCAGTTGGAGAAGATATCACGGCCAACTTAAAAACTATTCAATCCATACCACATAAATTGAATGAACCTTTGACGATTGAAGTGCGCGGTGAAGCGTATATGCCGAAGAAGTCATTTGTTAAATTGAATGAATTCCGTGATGAAGCAGGTGAAGTTCCTTTTGCCAATCCGCGAAATGCAGCTGCGGGTTCACTCCGTCAATTGGATTCAAAAGTGGCGGAGAGCAGAAATTTAGCTACATTCATTTATGCGGTAGGCGGCGATGCGGAAATGTATGGCTTGGATAGTCACACGGAAGCGCTCAATAAAGTGGATGAACTAGGTTTGACGACGAATAAGGAACGTAAGCGTTGTACGACCATTGAAGAAGTATTGGAATACGTAGCCTACTGGTCAGAAAATAGACTAAACCTGGATTATGAAATTGATGGTATTGTAATAAAAGTCGATAACTTCGAATCGCAGGAGCAATTGGGCTATACAGCAAAGAGTCCTAAATGGGCTATTGCCTATAAATTCCCTGCAGAAGAAGTGCATACCCAATTGCTAGATATCGAGTTAAGCGTAGGTCGCACAGGTGTAGTTACACCGACAGGGATTCTGAAGCCTGTTCTTGTAGCAGGTACGACAGTGGGACGTGCATCTTTGCATAACGAAGACTTGATCCGTGAGAAAGATATTCGTATTGGTGATCACGTTGTGTTGAGAAAGGCAGGCGACATCATTCCTGAAATCGTCATGTCATTGAAAGAACAGCGAACGGGTGAGGAAGAACCGTTCCATATGCCCGACAACTGTCCTGTTTGCGATTCAGAACTCGTTAGGATTGAAGGGGAAGTGGCACTGCGTTGTGTGAACCCTAAATGTCCTGCGCAGATGAAAGAAGCGTTAATCCATTTCGTTTCAAGAAGAGCAATGAATATAGATGGTGTGGGCGAAAAGCTTATTGAACAATTGTATACTGCTCATTTGGTACAAGATGTATCCGATTTATATACCTTAACGAAAGAGTCATTATTGAGCTTGGAACGGATTGGCGAGAAATCCGCAACGAATATTTTGACGGCTATTGAACAGTCCAAAGAGAATTCTTTAGAGAAATTATTATTTGGACTGGGTATCCGCCATGTCGGTGAAAAAGTTGCAAGAATCTTGGCGGAAGAGTATCGTACCCTCGATGCGTTAGAACAAGCAACAGAAGAAGAACTTGTAAATATTTTTGAAATCGGTGCGATTGTCGCTGATTCAGTGACAACGTACTTTAGTACGGAAGAAGTTCAGGAAGTGATGAATAAGTTGCGTTCTTATGGTGTAAATACCGTTTATAAAGGTGCCACACGAGAAGAGTTGCCAACTACTGGACCTTTCGCTGGAAAAACGATCGTATTGACAGGAAAACTCACAGAATTGACACGTGGGGAAGCTAAAGAACAGATTGAATCGCTTGGCGGGACTGTCAGTGGCAGTGTCAGTAAGAAAACGGATCTGGTCATTGCGGGCGAAGATGCGGGATCCAAATTGACGAAAGCAAAAGAATTAGGGATTGAAATTTGGGACGAACAAGCTATGCTTGAAGCCCTTGGAGTGGATATGAATGAAAAGAACGACTAAGTTTATAACGGGCATTCTGTCGGCAGTATTGCTGACAGGATGTGTACCAGCGCCAAGCGATGATCAGGAAAAAGCAGTGCAAGAAACAGAAAAAAGTGAGCAAGAAATGGTGCTCATTCCTGATGCTCAAATTAAAAAAGAGTACTACCGGACACCTGTTCCATTTAAAAAAAGCGCGAGCCGGGGGTTGGTCGTCAATAATCTCCATACAAAGTACGATATGCAGGAAACAGAGGAAGGCTTATTGCGCCTGTCTTCGTTATATTTCGATCCAAAAGATTATTTCTTCCAGGAAGGTCAATATATAGACCGCGATACTGCAAAGCAATGGATTTCTAGAAAATCAAATTTCGAAGCAGGTCTCAATCCTGCAATAACTGATGATATGTCCCCAGCTCAAATTGCAGATGAGGCACCGATTTATCTTGCGCATATCGTCGAGCAAAACTATTTACAGATGACTGACGACAAAAAAGTGAAATTGGCTGGCATTTCTATTGGACTGGCGATGAATTCGGTGTATTATCCACGTGAAGGCAGTGAACGCCAAATTGATGATAAAACAATCGAAGAAAAAGGCAAGAAGATGGCGGATATTATTTTAAGTAGGTTGCGCAGTAAACCGGAGCTTGCGGATATACCAATTGCGGTTGGATTGTTTAAGCAAGAAAGTCGCAACGATATTGTACCAGGCACATATTTTGCCACTTCTTTAGCTGCAAAAGGTAAAAAAGAATTTACTGGTTGGAAAGAAGTAGACGAGCAGTATGTATTACTCCCCGCATCTTCATCAACGGGGAATTATCGTGACTTGAATACGACATTTAAAAACTTTAAACAAGACATTGATGATTACTTCCCAAGCTTTGTAAATGTCATTGGTACAGCTTTTTATAAAGACCAGAAACTCCATTCTTTACGTGTGGAGATACCTATACAGTTCTTCGGCAAGACAGAGCTGATCGGATTTTCACAATACTTGACTTCATTGGTTAAAACGCATTTTAAAGATGTTCCGATCGAAGTAAGTGTCACATCAGTTAATGGTCCCGAAGTGCTGATTGTGAATGACAATGAGCGAGATGAACCGTTTGTACACGTCTACGGATATTAACAGATTTTAGGTAGTAACATGAACTTTCCAATAAACTGATTAAATGGTATGATTAATTGTACGATTGCAAAATGAGGAGGAACGATGTATGACAACATTTTCGAAAGAAGACGTCAAGTATTTTGCGGATTTCGTCCGTATTGGCCTCTCCGAGGAAGACAAAGAAAATTTCTCTGCAAAGATAGCAGATTTGATTGAAAGTGTAAGTAATTTAAAAGAAGTGGATGTTACAGGTGTAAAACCTATGACGCACCCAGTTGCTATGATCAACGTCTTGCGTGAAGATGTGCCAAAAGATATCTTGGACCGTGAAGTAATGCTGGCCAGTGCAGAAGATCAGGAAGATGGACTTATTAGGGTTCCAGATATTCTGTAAGCGAATTTCAGTATAAAATACCATTCATGGCACAATGATAGTAGGAGGAAAAGTGATGACGTTAACTAGTAAAACAGCAACAGAACTTCAAGCACTTTTACAAAAAGGAGAAGTTACTGCTAAAGAAGTAACAGAAGCAACATTACAAACGATTGAACAGCACGAAGAGAAAATTCACGCGTTTATTCACGTGGCAAAAGAAGAGGCTACAAAGCGTGCAGAACAGCTTGATCAAGAAGCTGCTAATACACGTGGCCGTCTTTTCGGTGTTCCAATTGGTATTAAGGACAATATTGTAACAAAAGATATGAAGACAACATGTGCAAGTAAAATGTTGGAAGACTTCGTACCTGTTTACAATGCTACAGCTATAGATAAATTGGAAGCTGCTGGCGCAATCAATATTGGAAAACTCAATATGGACGAGTTTGCAATGGGTTCTACTACTGAAACATCTTATTTCGGTAATACATTAAATCCTTGGAACACAGACTATGTGCCAGGCGGTTCTTCAGGCGGTTCTGCAGCAGCAGTTGCAGCGGGAGAAGTTCCACTGTCCCTTGGTTCAGATACTGGTGGTTCGGTTCGTCAACCAGCTGCATTCTGTGGAATTGTTGGAATGAAACCTACATACGGTCGTATTTCACGTTTTGGTTTGACAGCATTTGCTTCATCACTTGATCAAATCGGTACATTGTCACGAACTGTGGAGGATAACGCACTATTGCTTAGCGTAATCGCGGGAGAAGACGACAATGATAGTTCATCTTCTGCAAAAGCGGTTCCTGATTTCACGGCAGCACTTACAGGCGATATTAAAGGTCTAAAAGTGGCAGTTCCGAAACCTTACTTAGGGGAGGGTGTCGATGCAGAAATCGTTACAGCAGTAAGAGAAGCAATTACTGTATTGGAATCACTTGGAGCCGTTTGTGAAGAAGTAGAATTGCCACATATTCAATATGCGCCAACTACGTATTATGTAATTTCTTCATCCGAAGCACAATCCAACCTTTCACGTTTTGACGGATTGCGTTATGGCTATCACACAGAAAACGCTGAAAATCTAGAACAAGCATATTTCCGTACACGTCAAGAAGGGTTTGGCGATGAAGTGAAAAAACGTATTATTTTCGGTACGTATGCAATGAGTGCGGATCATCATGAAGATCTATATGTACGCGCACAAAAGACTCGTACATTGATTGCACAAGACTTTGATTCTGTATTTGAAAAGTATGATGTAGTCATTGGACCAACTGCTGCTACAACAGCATTTAAACTGGGTGAAACAGGCGGAGATCAGCTAGTTCATTATGCAAATGATGTTTTGGCGGTACCAGCTAACCTTACAGGTCGTCCAGCACTATCCATACCATGTGGTTTCGTTAATGAACTACCGGTTGGAATGCAAATCATGGGTAAGCACTTTGACGAAGAAACAGTATATAAAGTGGCTCATGCTTATGAACAAGCAACTGACTTCCACAAACGTACTCCATCGATTCGGGAGGGGAAATAATCATGAACTTCGAAACAATAGTTGGATTAGAAATCCACGTAGAGCTTAAAACAGATACTAAAATCATGTCTCCGGCGCCCGCTCATTTTGGTGCAGAGCCGAATAAAAATATTCACGTAACAGACATCGCATATCCTGGTGTTTTACCTACGTTAAATAAAAAAGCTGTTGAATTTGGAATGAAGGCATCTATGGCATTGAACTGTGACGTTGCGCCGATTATGAACTTTGACCGTAAACACTACTTCTATCCTGATAATCCAAAAGCATACCAAATCTCTCAAGACAAGCGTCCTGTAGGAGCAAACGGTTGGATTGAAATTGAAGTAGACGGCAAGAAGAAAAAAATCCGCATTGAACGTGTACATTTAGAAGAAGATGCAGGGAAGCTGACCCATACAGAAAATGGCCATTCATTAGTGGACTTAAACCGTCAAGGAACACCGTTAATCGAAATCGTTACAGAAGCAGACGTGCGTTCTCCAGAGGAAGCATATGCATTTCTAGAAAAGCTGAAAGCAATCATTCAATATACGGGAGTATCTGACGTACGTATGGAAGAAGGCTCACTTCGTTGTGATGCCAATATTTCATTACGTCCATTCGGTCAAGAAAAGTTTGGAACGAAGACAGAGTTGAAAAACTTGAACTCGTTTAACTTTATTCGCCGTGGAATTGCAAATGAAGTAGCTCGTCAGGAGAAAATCCTTTTGTCTGGCGGTACCATTCAACAAGAAACTCGTCGTTATGACGAAGCAACTGGCGACACAGTATTGATGCGGATCAAAGGCAGCGCCAATGATTATCGCTTTATTAACGATCCTGACTTACCTGAAGTTCATATCGAACAAGAATGGATTGATCGTGTCCGTAAGGAAATCCCTGAATTACCAGATGCCCGTAAAGCACGTTATGTGTCTGAACTGGATCTTCCGGAATATGACGCACACGTACTGACTTTAACAAAAGAAATGTCTGATTTCTTTGATGCCACAGTAAAAGCTGGAGCGGATCCTAAATTGGCTTCTAACTGGTTGATGGGCGATGTATCGGCATATCTAAATGCAGAATCAAAAGAACTGCATGATACTTCATTGACGCCTGAAAACTTGGCGCAACTTGTAAAACTGATTACAGATGGTACAATTTCTTCTAAAATCGCGAAAAAAGTATTTACTGATCTCGTGAAAAAAGGTGGGAATCCTGCTGATATCGTCAAAGAAAAAGGACTTGTTCAAATTTCCGACGAAGGTACATTGCGTACAATTATTACCGAAATCCTGGACAATAACGAACAATCAATAGAAGACTTTAAAAATGGTAAGGATCGCGCAGTTGGGTTCTTAGTTGGACAAGTTATGAAAGCAACAAAAGGCCAAGCAAATCCACCGCTTGTTAATAAATTATTGATGGAAGAGATCAAGAAGCGCTAATCTATCAATCAAATGAAAACGTTCCAGGAGAAGCCGAAATAGTCTGAACCTGGACGTTTTTCCTCGTTAATATACACAGTGAAACAGGGGGGATTGTATTGAAAACAGAACAACAATATTTTGAAGATGCTGTATCACTTCAAACGTATATGGACAAAATGGCAACACATAAGGAAAACAGTTTTTTGATCTATCATGCATTTGAAGTACCACAGGATGATGAATTTATTGAATTGCTGAAAGAAAAGCAACCCCATATATTAGTTATTACAGAAGACTGGTGTGGCGATGCAATGCTGAATAATCCAATCCTTCGAAAAGTTACGGAAGCTGCCAATATAGACGTTCGCGCTGTGTTGAGGGATGAAAATCCAGAGCTGATTGATCGATATTTAACGAATGGTGGACGTTCGATTCCTATGTATTTACTATTAAACGCAGCGGGTGAGGTAGTTGGAAAATGGGGGCCACGGGCATCAGTTCTTCAAAAGTATGTGATGGATGGTCGTGCGAAACTACCAGCTAAAGCCGCTTCTGATTTTGAAGAGAAACAAAAAATGTTTTATACTCAGTTGATGGCTGAATTTACAGCTAAACCTGAAAATTGGCTTGCTGTTTATAGTGATATTCGGTCGACATGGCTTCCAGTTCTACAATTGTCTCAGTAACAATGTGCAAGAAACCATTTGAAAATGGCAAAGGTCTGATTTGTTTCAGACGCGAAAGGATCGAGGGGAAAGTGTATGAAACGTGCACGCATTATTTATAATCCTACTGCAGGAAGAGAAGTCTTCCGTAAACATTTAGCAGAAGTCCTCGAAAAATTGGAGAATGCGGGCTATGAAACATCCGCTCACGCTACAACTTGCGAGGGTGATGCAACAGCGGCAGCGAGAGACGCGGTTCGCAGAGGATTCGATGTTATTATTGCTGCAGGTGGCGATGGTACGCTCAATGAAGTAGTTGAAGGTGTCGGACATTTTGATAAACGTCCAAAAATCGGTTTGATTCCTATGGGAACAACGAATGATTTCGCAAGAGCGTTGCGTATTCCGAGAGAAATCGATGATGCTGTAGATATTATTTGCCAAGGAGATTCGATACCGGTCGATGTAGGGTTAATGAATGATCGCTACTTTATTAATATAGCCGGTGGCGGCCGCATGACGGAATTGACATATGAAGTTCCAAGCCGTTTAAAAACAGTAATTGGTCAGTTGGCTTATTACTTAAAAGGAATTGAGATGTTGCCTTCTATACATTCCAGTCATCTTCGTATTGAGTACGATGGAAATGTATTTGATGAAGAAGCTATGATGTTTTTGATTGGCTTGACTAACTCGGTTGGCGGATTTGAGAAATTAGCACCTAACTCCAGTATTAACGATGGATATTTCACATTGCTTATTTTAAAGAAATGCAATATTGCAGAATTTATTCGTGTGGTCACATTAGCTTCTCGTGGAGAACATTTGGATGATCCTTTAGTTGTTTCAGCGAAGGCAGAAAAAATTGTGGTGACTTCCAAAGACGAAGTGTTATTGAACTTGGATGGAGAATACGGCGGCGTGTTGCCGGCTACTTTCCAAAATTTATATCAACATGTCGAAATGTTCGTACCGTTACACAAATTACGTCCGCAGGATCAAGTGAACCAAATCAAATAAAAAGTAAAAAGACTATTCCAGTCGAATTTCTAACGTTCGGATGGAATAGTCTTTTATTGTGAAAAATTAATTGGGTGAGCCCGATGCAATGCGCATCGTATCAGGTCGATATCAGATGTATTCAATCGCTTCTCCTTGTTTAGCAGCTAACTTTGGCACTTCTTTCAACGGCATCCAACGATAGCTGAATAATTGACCTGCGTCTTTTCCTTCGCCTTCTACGATATGTTCCCATTCGTGCTTGTTTTCTCCTATATAGGAAAAATGGAAAATTGTACGTTCGTAAATTACATTCTTATCTTCCGGGAAATATTTTGAAGCTTTAACTTTACCTTCTAGTATAAGTTCATCACGCACGATACCGGATTCTTCTTCGATTTCTCGATATAACGCATCCAATAATAGTTCGTTGCGTTCGATAGTACCACCAGGAACTTGCAGACCTGCTTCAGGCTGATCCTTTTGCTCATATACGAGCAATTTACGATGTCTGCCTTCCCCTTTTGTAATATACGCGATAACTTTTCTTTTAACTCTTTTCATTTACTTTCACCTCTCATTAGTTAACCAATTATACTGTAAATACTAACAAAATACAAGTAAAATGGGTTAATCGATTAGTATACAATAATTAGATGGGCTGTGAATGTGGAAATACGTCTAAATTTCAACAAATCGCTTTAAAAAGGTTATTGAAATGTGTTTTAAGGGAAACACTAAAGTAGAACTGTGCTTAGGAGTGATTGTGTGTATAAAAGACAAGAAAAGCGTCTGATGTGGTTAGCATTTATTGTTGCTGGTATTATGTTACTATCAATTGTTGGAAGATTATTCTCGTGAAAAAAGGAGGTGGCCTGTGTGGATTCAGTTTTTTATTCTAGAATATTGACAGAACTAACTTTATCGTTTCATATTATCTATGCAACCATTGGCGTTGGTGTCCCACTCATGATCATGCTAGCCCAATGGGTGGGTATCAAGAAAAATGATGAGCATTATATCTTACTGGCTAGACGTTGGGCACGTGGTTTTGTCATCACCGTAGCCGTAGGGGTAGTGACAGGGACAGCAATTGGTTTGCAACTTTCCTTATTATGGCCGAACTTTATGGAGCTTGCGGGAAATGTGATTGCTTTACCATTATTCATGGAGACGTTCGCTTTCTTTTTTGAAGCAATTTTCCTCGGCATTTACCTATATACATGGGATCGTTTTGAAAATCAAAAGAAACATTTTCTACTCCTTATTCCAGTCGCGCTTGGAGCTTCATTCTCTGCAGTATTCATAACCATTGTAAATGCCTTCATGAATGCACCACAAGGCTTTAACTTAGTTAATGGTGAATTAATTAACGTCAATCCTCTTGTAGCAATGTTCAACCCTGCCATGCCCACAAAAGTCGCGCATGTGGTCGGGACAGCTTATATGACATCTGCCTTTTTATTGGCTGCTATTGCAGCATTCCGTTTGTTGCGTGGTTCGAATCACGTCTATCATAAAAAAGCTCTATATCTTACTTTGAAAGTGGGATTCATTTTTAGTGTGAGTGCAGCGCTGATTGGGGATTTGTCAGGTAAATATTTGGCCGAGTATCAACCTGAAAAGTTGGCGGCTGCTGAATGGCATTTTGAGACGGAAGAAAACGCCCCGTTAATACTGTATGGTGTGCTGGACGACGGGGAAGTTAAATACGCCATTAAAATACCATATGCGCTTTCTATCTTGGCTCACGGTTCACCAAGTGCTGAAGTCATCGGGTTAGATCAATTTCCCGAAGAAGATATACCTCCACTATACATCCATTATCTCTTTGATATTATGGTAACGATTGGAATGCTGTTAATGGCATTGTCGGCTATATACTGGATTGGTATGTGGCGAAAATGGTCATTTGTCGAGTCTCGCTTATTCCGTTGGCTAATTGTTATAGGAGGACCACTCGTTTTCATTTCACTCGAAGCGGGTTGGTGGTTAGCGGAAGTGGGACGTCAGCCGTGGATATTACGTAATATTATGCGTACTGCTGAAGGTGCAACAACTAGTGGGCAAGTACCGACTATGCTTGTACTCTTTGCGCTTCTCTACTTGGTTCTCGGTATCGGTAGTGTGGTTGTATTAAGGAGAATGTTCATCCGGAATCCGGTAGAACAAGAAATCTTAGATCGGCAGCAGGAGAAAGGCGGTGACATCCGATGAATATCGAAATTCTAGGGATTACGGTATTGTGGGTGTTTTTGTTCGGTTACATTATAATTGGTGCGATTGATTTTGGAGCTGGATTTTTCAACGCATACAGTTTATTTACGGGCAGACAGCGAATATTGACTAATGTCATTCAGCGCTATTTATCACCAGTCTGGGAAGTAACGAATGTCTTTCTAGTATTTTTCTTTGTGGGAATTATTGGATTCTTCCCAAAAACCGCCTTTTATTATGGCACCACATTGCTAGTCCCGGTTAGTTTTGCCATTATTCTTCTGGCAGTCCGTGGTTCCTACTATGCATTTGAAACGTATGGAGCCCGTGGTCACAAAGGATATTCTTTTGCTTACGGTTCGACGGGTTTATTACTTCCGGCATCACTGTCAATCGTATTGACGATTTCTGAAGGTGGATTTATTGAGTTAGTGAATGGACAGCCGGTTTTAGATTACTGGAAGTTGTTCACTAGCCCACTAACATGGTCGATTGTAGTGCTCAGCATAGCGGCAACACTTTATATCTCATCCGCATTTTTGACGTGGTATGCGAATAAAGCTGGGGATCGGGAGGCAACGCAACTTTTAAGGAAATACGCGCTTATCTGGGCATTGCCGACGATCATCGCAGCTGGCGGGATTATATTTGAATTGCGTAAGCACAATCCGCTACATTACGAGAGTATTCAAACGTTTTGGCCTATGTTTCTGATATCGTTTATCCTGTTTCTAGGTACGGTTTTCCTTATTTGGAAACAGCGTCATTATGGTGTGGCTGTCGGATTATTAATAGGACAATTCATGTTTGCTTTCTTTGGCTATGGCGCATCGCATTATCCATACTTGCTCTACCCGTACTTGACGATTTACGATAGCTTTACGAACCAAGCAATGGCGATTGCTTTAATCATTGCATTCATATGTGGATTATTATTGCTAATTCCATCGCTTTATTTACTATTACGTATGTTCTTGTTCAATAAAGATTATGTAAAAGGAAAAGAAAATCACCATGCATAAGGAGGCAATAAGATGAATGAATTTTTGATTTTCTATGCGCCTTTTCTAGTCATCATCGCGGGTATCGTTTTATCGTTCTTTGTTGTCTTGAAAGACGATGCAGTGACAAGAAATGAGTATAAAAACAGTAAAGAAACAGACGTGTGATTACGTCTGTTTTTTTGTTTGCCTCCCCGTGTTACACTAGAAGTATCTGAAAGATGGAGGAAAAATCATGAGCTTTGCAGTAAATAAAAATGAAAAAATACGAGTGACAATAGAAGATCTGACACATGATGGGGCAGGCGTTGCGAAAGTAGAAGGCTATCCATTATTTATTCCAGGAACGTTGCCTGGAGAAACAGTCGATGTACATGTATTGAAGACATTGAAGAAATATGGTTTCGCGAAGTTAGGAAATATCGTGGAACCATCCCCATCTCGTGTGAAACCACCTTGCCATGTATTCCCGACATGTGGTGGCTGCCAATTGCAGCATTTGTCCTACGAGAGCCAGTTGATTCAGAAACGCAAATCGGTACGCGATGTAATGGACCGGATCGCTAAACTTCCAGACGTGCCCGTGCATGAAGTAAAAGGAATGGATGATCCGTGGCGTTACCGCAATAAATCACAAATACCATTTGATACGGAGAACGACCGCATAATTACTGGCTTCTATAAAGCCCGTACACATCACATAGTCGATACAGATGTTTGTCTGATCCAAACGAAAGAAGCAGACGAACTGATGACGATGCTTAAGTATAAACTTCAACAGCTTGGTATCGAGACGTATGACGAACATACACACAAAGGTATGCTGCGTCATGTAATCATTAGAAAAGCACGTCAGACGGGTCAAGTGATGGTTGTACTCGTGACGCGACATAAAAAATTCCCGCAAAAAGACGCAGTAGTCGAATTAATTCAGCAACAATTACCGAATGTGACGTCCATTATGCAAAATGTGAATACAGCGAATACGAATGTCATCATGGGCAATGAAATGGTCCATCTATATGGTACGGATGTCATCATTGATCGGATTGGAGAGACTGAATTCGAAATTTCAGCACGTTCTTTCTATCAAATAAATCCCGTTCAAACGGAAGTGTTGTATCAACAGGCACTTGATTACGCGAACCTAACTGAAAATGAAACAGTAGTGGATGCGTATTGTGGAATAGGAACGATTTCATTGTTCTTGGCTAAGCAAGCGAAGGAAGTATACGGAGTTGAAATAGTACCACAGGCGATAGAAGATGCAAAACGTAACGCGGAACTAAATGGTATTACCAACGCACGTTTTGAAGCAGGCCCAGCAGAAGAGATTATTCCAAAGTGGTACGCGCAAGGTAAGCAGTTTGATGTATTAGTTGTCGATCCGCCACGTAAAGGATGCGATGAAAAATTGCTAGAAACCATTTTAACTTATAAACCCAAAAAGATCGTGTATGTGTCTTGTAATCCAGGAACATTGGCGCGAGATTTACGCATTCTTGAGGATGGGGGCTATCGCACGAAGGAAGTTCAGCCGGTAGATATGTTTCCTCATAGTAGTCATGTGGAGACAGTCGCGTTGATAGAGTTGAAATAACTTGGCGGCAACGAGATAGTGATTTTGGTAGAATATAGGTGTTTGTTTAAAATCCTCTCTGACAGGTTGTTGAGAGGATTTTTGACCGTTTATGCTATCGTACTGTTATGTGAAATTCAAAATGTGCGATGCTGTATTTGAATAAATAATGAAAAAACGATTGAAGAAATATCGTAAATATCGACTTCATGTTACAATTACTGAATTAGTTAAGAATAGGAAGGAGGGTACTCAAATGGCATTAGGCATATTGGAGATCATGTATATAGTTTTAATAATCCTAGCAATAGGAATGCAAGTCGTATTATATAAAAGTAAAACCAATAACAGTATAATCATAATCAATATGTTATTTGGCCTGCTTTTATCCTACCTAGCGTTTACATCTTTTCCTACAAACTTTACAATTCAAAGGACTCTGGCCATCGTAATGGGGATTGTAGCTGTATTGGCAGTTGTTATGAAGTTTAGAAGTGAAGAGCTTGTGTTTTTAAGTAAAATTGCGTTCTCAATTTCTATCGTGGTTAGCTTAGCGTTGCTTTTTTTATAAAAATTCTTCTACTGTGAACAGAAAATGTCTATTCGCTTATGTGAAAGAGACAAAACAATAAATTGAAATTCAGCTGATCAGCTTACGACATTCGATGAATTTGTATTCTTATAAAGAAGGATGAATCGAATAGAAATGACAAAGACAAGGCACCGTGCAAATGGTTGCCTTGTCTTTTTATTTCAATCACAGCAACAGTGCATTTCATAATTCTAGATATATTTATTGTCAGCAGTATGTGAGGACTCCATTTCTTCTGCGATAGCCTTCGTTTCATGAATTGTACCGTGCGGATGATTTGGCGGTGCATAAGTGGAATACAATTTGATAGGAACAGTACTGGCGTTTAGTAAATTATGCCAAGTACCAGCTGGAATAATAATTTCATGATCTTGAACGTGTCGCTCGAAATCTACTTGATCTTTTCTACGTCCTATCTGAACCATACCCTGCTCTTCCTCAATCCAAATAAATTGATTGATATGTGGATGCATTTCCAAACCAATATCCTATCCCGGTGCAATACTCATAAGTGTGAGCTGCAAATGGTCACCTGTCCATAATACGGTGCGGAACGTTTTGTTGCTTCTTCGATATCAATCGTGAAAAGCATAGGACCATGATCTGTTCGACTACGGTGTGATAGTACAGATGAATATTCGGCTTGATTCATTGGTTGTAGAGGAAACAAGTGAAAACAAGGACATACATATACTGGCTGATCCCCACACACTAATATGAAATTAGAAACAGATGGATTGATCACGCTCATTCATTTCTTTATGTTTTCATCATAGTTTATGTCTTACATACTGTGCTGTGTTTAATTGAAAGTCATAGAGAAAAGAGAGTATACAGCTAAACCTATGGTGGTTAGAATTCACAAAGTGGTCATATGTAAGCGGTTCATGTTTGAATGAATTGTGAAAGTCTTCACAATATACCCAAATCGTTTACTAAGGATAGTATACTAAAGGTAACAAGAGAAGTTGGTCATGAATTCTCTTTTAAAGAATAAAAATACAACCAAAAAGGAGACTGAACAACATGTGGGTTATCACATTGTTCGAAACAGAAAAAGTACGGATCTTTGAATATGCAGAGAAAGCAGAAGCTACAACTGCCATGGAGATGTTCAATGAGTACGCTGTTTTATCCTATACAAAATAAAATCACTAAACATACACATAGCCAACAATACTGAATGATAAAAAAATCATAGGGAGGCTGAACAACGTGTGGGTAATAACTTTATTTGATCAAGCGAATGTACGAATCTTTGAATATGCTGAGAAGGTTGATGCAATGAACGCAATGAAGAACTTCAGCAAATATGCCGTCCTTTCGTACACTAAATAAGCAGTTAACACTTTAACCGTAGCGAACGTAGCTACGGTTTTTTTACATTTTAATTGAATTGAAATATGTATAATTGCAGATATAAGTTCGCAGCTCCTGTTGAAAGAAATAATTTTGTGTTGATAAAAAAATTAAGTATTACTTTAATAATATGCATAATTTATACGTGAGTACTAAGAAAACGTTTGCAGACACAACTTTGCCATATGTAAGCGTTTTGACTTTGAATGATTTGTGAAAAGCTTCACATATCGGTTTCTTTTGTTGTAGAACAGAGTATGATAAGAGTATCAAAAGAAATTGGTTAGCAGATTCCATTCAAGGAACTATGCTGCCAAACAAAAGGGAGACTACACAATATGTGGGTTATCACATTGTTTGACCAAGCAAACGTAAGGATCTTTGAATATGCTGAGAAGGTTGAAGCAACGAATGCAATGAAAAACTTTAACAATTACGCAGTCCTAACATACACATACTAAGCGTTAGTTTTTATATCGATACACGAATACAAATTAAAAGGAGACTGACAAACATGTGGGTAATTACATTATTTGATCAAGCAAACGTACGGATTTTTGAATACACTGAGAAGGCTGAAGCAACAAACGCAATGAAGAATTTTAGCAAATATGCAGTACTCTCTTACACAAACTAAGCTTTAGTTTCATAAACAGAACATCAATACAAATTGAAAGGAGACTGGAAACCATGTGGGTAATTACATTATTTGATCAAGCAAATGTACGGATTTTTGAGTATGCTGAGAAAGCAGAAGCGACTGATGCAATGAAGAACTTTAGTAAATACGCCGTTCTTTCATACACAAAATAATTTTACGAAAACATAACCGTAGCCATTCAGCGCTACGGTTTTTTTATGCACCCATACTATTTATTAGCTAAAACATTGATTCTCACATAATCTACTATGCTAGAATACGACTATATCAACGATGACGTCAGGCTAGTAAAGAAGGGAATTATATGTTTAGTAGTTTGAATATCTTTTTACAACGATGGATTGCCATCTTAACGCCTCTTAGCTTAGTGTTCGGTGTATTGTTTCATCAGGTAGGGGAGCAGTTATTATTTATCGTCTCTTGGTTGTTTGCGTTTATGACGTTCGTAGGCAGTCTAGGTATGAATGTCAAAGAAGTGCGTATGGTAAGGAAGTATCCCGCCGTAGTACTCGCAAGTATCACCTTTCTGCATATAGTAATGCCTGCGTGGGCTTACTTTTTATCCATAATCTTTTTTGATAACCATTTATTAACGGTAGGATTTGTGTTGGCGGTAGCTATTCCAACAGGTGTTACGAGTGTGATTTGGGTAACGATCTCGAAAGGTAATCTACCTTTATGCTTATCTATTATATTAATTGATACATTACTAGCACCCATCATTTTACCAGCTATTCTATATTTCGTCGTAGGAGAAAGTGTAACAATTGATACGATGTCACTGATACTTAATTTACTTTGGATGATTGTACTACCAACCATACTAGGTATCACGTTAAATGAACTATCAAAGGGAAGCGTTCAGAAGAAATGGGGACCTCGTTTAGCTCCATTCTCTAAACTAAGTCTGTTTGCGATTATAGCGATCAATAGTAGTGCGGTAGCGCCTTATGTTCAGAAGGTTTCTTTTGAACTTGCCGGCGTTATTGCCCTAGTACTGTTCATAGCGTTAACGGGCTATGCAAGTGCTTTATGGATCGGGCATGTACTATGGAAAGATCCAGTGATTGCTACTACATTCATGTTTGTGGGAGGCATGCGAAATATTGCAACAGGTGTTGTCATCGCGACAACGTTCTTCCCAGCGAAAGTCGTCATGCCGATTGTTTTCGGTATGCTATTCCAGCAAGTACTTGCCTCTGTATACAATAAGGTAGCGAACTGGTATGGAAGACGTTATTTCGGGATCAATGAAGGGGTATAAAATAAAACAACTGCCGTTATTCTGAATAACAGAACACGGCAGTTATTTTTATTTTTTCTTCTTCTTATTTTTCGGCCTAGATCCAAACTCTGCAGAAAATTCTTCTGCTGAATGCCCCTCGGGATGTTGATTATTACTGTTACTCGCTTCTTTGTTTTTATTTTCATACGTATTCAACGGATTGTGTGTCCGTTCATTCATGGTTTTTTTATTATTTTTATTCGTCATGTTCGTCCACCTCCTACCGACTAGATTGGGCAAAATTCGAAATTTCATACGACAATTGACGATATCAAAAGAAGTCTAAAAAATATTATCGTGACTAAAAAGAGATGGAACGATAAGTATGAACAATCTAAACAACTAGACATACGAAATGAGCAGAACGAACAAGCATTGATTGCGATCCACGATGCAGCTGAAAAAGGAGACTAAGGAAGTACTAGGTGTTCTAGATGAACTAGGACAAGTAGGTAAGCAAATCGCTTTTATTTATGAATTACATGATGCATAGCAAATAACTTTGTTGTTTTCCTCTTCAGAAAGACAGCACCAAACTGGGCGTTTTTGATAAAGCATTGCTATCTATGGCCCCATTATTTATAATGAAATAGTCTGTAAATTGTATGTGTATGCAGGCTACTACATAATTTAAGGAGAAAATATTTATGGACCATATGGGAATACTTTCGCTTATACCACCGATAGTCGCGGTTGTCTTAGCGATCATCTCGAAGAATGTCATCATTGCTTTATTCTCAGGTGTCTTTATTGGTGTGCTTCTCCTCGTTGGCGGTAATCCGCTAACCGCTACTACTTCTACGATAGGAGATTATATATTTCCTCAATTAACTGACGGTTATAATGCAGCTGTATTAGTTCTTCTATTTTTTATTGGAGGATTTGTGGCGCTAATGGAAAAATCCGGTGGCGGTGCAGCACTTGCCACATCTTCAGCAAAGTTTTTTACTACTCGGGCTAGAGCGCAACTGGGCGCATGGTTCGGTGGGATTATTATCTTCTTTTCAGACTTGGGAACACCTTTGATTGTGGGGCCGGTTTTTGAAAAGATTTTTGATAAAGCCAAGATTTCACGTGAAAAACTTGCGTGGATTATTGATTCTACTTCTTCACCGGTAGCAGTTTTAATTCCGTTTATTGGGTGGGGCGTTTATATTATGGGATTAATTCGCGCGGAATTCGACAAGCTTAATATTACTGATTCTGAATTCAGTACACTTGTTGCAGTGATCCCATTTCAATTCTATGCCATATTAGCTGTTCTTTTAGTCCCGGTGATAGCCTTAACGAAACTCGATTTTGGACCGATGGCGAAAGCAGAGCAGCGCGTACGTGAAACAGGTCAGTTATATTGGGCTGAATCAAAGCCTTTGCGTAAACCGGAAGTTACCAATGAATATACGACTGGGAGCCGCGCAATCTTAGTGTGGCTACCACTACTAGTTCTATTTATTACTTTATTCGGTTTGCTTGTTTCTTACGGATTTCCGTTCGAACCGGTACCAGGTGGAGATTTCCGTGTGTCACTTAGTACGGCCTATTTATTTGCCGCCATCACAATTGTATTGCTGATGCTGATTTTTAAAGTCAAAAAGTTTGGCGAAACTGTTGATATTTATACAACGGGCATGCAAAAAATGGTCTATGTCGCGACAACGCTTGTGCTAGCATGGGCACTTGGCCAAGTCATTGGTGAAATGGGTACGGCAAATTATATCGTAGAAATGATGAAAGGAAATATTCCAGCCTTTATCATACCTGCAATATTATTTGTTGTAGGTGCCATCATGGCAATTGCATCTGGTACTTCATGGGGTACATTTGCCATCATGCTTCCGATTGCTATTCCAATGGCAGTTGCATTAGATGCACATCTGCTCGTTTGTATTGGAGCAGTGTTATCAGGAGGGATTTTTGGAGATCACTGTTCTCCGATTTCCGACACAACCATCTTATCCTCAACCGGTGCTGGCGCAGACCACATCGATCACGTTAAAACACAATTCCCTTATGCTTTATTGAATGCTGTTGCTGCATTCATTGGATTTGTAGTAGCAGGGATAACAGGTAGTGTATATACAATTTTCTTATCGGTTGCGATTATTATTGTTGTAGCATGGATATTATCCAGGAGACAGGAAAAAAGTTTAACTAGTTAAATAGTAAAGGCAGTGTATTACTCGTGTGAGGATGCACTGCTTTTCTACTTGAAAAAATTCACAGCTCTAATTACCTTGTAATATTCATTTCAGCGGGCATACTACAGTTGAGGGAATAAGGAGGATGATTGGATGAGTATTAGCGAAGAATTGAAAAAGTTGAAAGCATTTCACTGTGATGATCGATGTGTGCTATCAGTATACTTAAACACGAATCCTGCAGATCCTGAACAACAACAAGCTGCATGGAGAATTCATTTGAAATCTGGTTTGAAAAGGCTTGATGAATATCTTGTCGCATCCGGAGATGAAAAAGAATTGACTGCATTTCGTTCATTGAAAGACCGTGTGATGAAGGAAATTGAAGATAAGCAAAATGATTTGGCGAAAGGTGCTATCATTTTTGCAGCAGCAGATCCTGAAATTTGGTCTGTTCATTATGTTCAAGTGGCAGTCAAGACGAGTTTCCATTGGGAAAACCAAGCGATGACGAATGAATTGGAGTATATGTTACAAGCATATCCAGAAGCGGGAATTATACTCCCGAGTTACAGTAATGTCCGGATTTTGGATACAGCAATGGGGAGAGTCCATGACGAAACAGTGTATGAATTTGATTCGGGTCTCGATGTCTGGAAAGAACAAAAAGACATCAAGTCTTCCATACAGCGGGGAGTAGGAGGACATACAGACGGATTTGATCAGCGATTGAAAGAAAATCTGGATCGTTTTTATAAAGACATGGGCTCTGTTGTCGGTAATATGAAAAAGAAGCGTGGATGGAAAGAAGTGCATGTGGCGGGGGAAGCGGAATTGGCCAAAAGCTTCGCGTCCATCTTACGCGAAAAGCCCGAGAGCTGTATTCATAAAAACTTTGGAAAATCAAACAATAATCACGTCATCCAAAAGATTTTCGAATCCCGTTGAGTAGACTAAAAAGAGGATGTCCCAGAAGTCAATGACTTTTAGGGACATTCTTTTTTGTGGTTTTATGATTTTAGGCATAATAGAAGCTGTTAGTGAGAAGGAGAGGGAAAGTTCCAGTTTAGATCTGCATTTTCGGGGGAGTACGTCTATGTAGTTCAAAATGTAACCCCAAAATCTTTCCAATTTATCAATATCATTTTATATCCTTACATTACAGAATAATAACTAAAGTAATTTTAGAATATTAATAGTATACTAAGTTCTAAAGAGGGGGGAATAATATGGGGAGAGGTAGAAAAATTACGCTGTGGGCGCTTAGTATACTATCTATTATAGCAGTGCTTGTCGCTATATTTGCAAACGCTTACATCCTGAAGTCAAAACCGCTTGAAGCAGGAGAGCACCAAGTCTCATTCATTGAGCAAGAAGTAGTCATTACACGGGATCAAAATGGAGTCCCACATATCAACGCTGCTTCGGATGAAGATCTGTACCGAGCGCAAGGTTATGTGCAAGCGCAAGACCGTTTATTCCAAATGGACTTAGCACGCAGACAGGCGAGTGGTCGTCTGGCAGAAGTCATCGGGGATAAGGCTGTCGATACGGATAAGTTATTTCGTACGTTTAGTTTGCGAAATGCTGCGGAAGCTTCATATGAAGGATATGGAGAACATGCAAAAGCGGTGCTTGGCTGGTATGCAGAAGGGGTCAACGCATTCATTGAGGAAGCTACATCTGAAAAGAAACTGTCCTATGAATTTGCACTTCTTGGATATGAGCCTGAAGAGTGGACACCGGTCGATTCATTAACGATCGGGAAGTATATGGCGTATGACTTAGGTGGAAGATGGCAACCGCAAGCATTCCGCCACTGGGCGATTAATGCATTTCCAAAAGAGAAAGTGAAGGATTTATTCCTGACGTATCCCGAAAATGCAGAATCTATCATGACAGCTAATAAAGAACATAACGTAGAGGTGGCGGGACGTTTTCTACCGGAACTTTCACCACCTGAATTCAATGGTAGTAACAACTGGGTAGTATCAGGAGAAAAGACGGCTTCCGGTAAACCATTACTAGCTGATGATCCGCATTTAGGACTCAGTACACCGTCAATTTGGTATCAGATGCATTTACAATCTCCAGAGCAAAATGTTGAAGGAGTAATCTTTGCAGGCATACCAGGAATCATTTTAGGAAATAATGAAGATATTGCCTGGGGTGTGACGAACGTTGGACCGGATGTGCAAGATCTTTATATTGAAGTTCCGCATCCAAGTGAAAAAGCCCTTTTCCTTTATGATGGCAAGTGGGAACAGGCAGAAGTGCGAAATGAGACAATTAAAGTAAAAGGGGCCGAAGATGTTCCATATGAAGTAATTGTCACAAAACACGGTCCGATTATTTCAGATGTGATGTATAAAAAAGAAAATCCCGATGCATTATTCTCTATGCAGTGGACGGCACTCGAACCCACACTTGAACTCGAAGCGATTATGGAGATGAATAAATCATCAGATTGGGAAAGCTTCGAGAAGGCATTAGAGAAGTTTCACGCCCCGGCACAGAATTTCGTCTTTGCTTCGACGGACGGCACAATCGCGTATAAAGCGAATGGTCGCATTCCCATTCGTAAACAAGGTGACGCACAATTGGCAGTGCCAGGAGATTCTTCCGACTACGGTTGGGAAGGCTATATTCCATATGATGAGCTACCACGTGTCGTGAATCCTAAAGAAGGTTTTATCGCAACAGCTAATAATGAAGTGGTGGATGAAAAGTATCCATATCACATCACGAAGTTCTGGGCGCAACCATACCGCTTCGAACGGATTGCGGAAGTGTTGCGGGAAGGAGATAATTTCACGGTGGATGACATGATGAAACTGCAAATGGATCAAAAAAACCTCTACGCAGCTGAATTCCTTGATTCCATGATTAAATCAGTAGAGAACAAAGACCAATCCGGTGACTTTAAAGAAGTATTGAATACGTTGAAGCAATGGGATCAAGTCGATTCAAAAGATAGCAGTGCTCCACTAGTTTTTCATAAGTGGATGAAACAACTGCAAATTGATATGTTCCGCGATGAAATGCCGGCAGATGTCTATGAACTAATGCCAGGCAAAAACCAAATTACAGACGAACTTCTACGTAAAGGCTATAGCGGAGAAGAAAGTGTCTGGTTAGATGAGAAACAAGGCATCGATCAATGGGTGTATGATTCATTCAGTAATGCAATGAAAAAAATCGCCAATGACTATGGGGACAAACAACAAAAATGGTCATGGGGCGACTATCATCAACTGACATTCCCTCACCCACTTGCAAGCGCATCCCCCCTATTCGCAAAACTATTAAATCCTGAAAAACAACCGATTGGCGGATCCAATATCACAGTACAAGCCGCTGCCTTCAAAGACGACGGCTCCGTCAACCACGGTGCATCATGGCGTTTCGTTGCCGACCTAGATGATTTGTCCAAAACCTATCATGTCGTCGGACCTGGTCAAAGCGGACATCTGAAATCCAAATGGTTCCACGATCAAGCAGAAGACTGGGCAAAAGGCCGATACCACGAAACACTCATGACACAAGAAATCCCTGACGGCCGTGTACTTACGTTGCAACCGTCGGGTAAATAACGGAAAGTGGATTATTAGCTAATTATGTAGTGTAAGGCTGAAGACAAACTCCTGAATTAGGGGGGTCTTTAGTCTTTTTTTCATTTTAATTTTGCATCAAAACTAAAATGGAAGAAGCGACAATATATGATGAAAAAATTACTCACATGGTATACTATATGAATTCTAATTCGCACGGCACTATTGGAGGAATCGTCTAATGAAACATCTAGCAGGCGGCATACAATGGACCGTCTTTCTCATCGCATCATCTATTGCAGCCCCCATAGCCATCGCGCACGCCTTCGGTATGGACCCAGTAGCGACATCGCTATTTATGCAAAGAACGATATTCGTCCTTGGCGTTGCCAGTCTGATCCAGGCATTCTTTGGACATAAAATGCCAATCAACGAAGGGCCCGCAGGCTTATGGTGGGGAATTTATGTGGTCTATGCCGGAATGGTTGGCATTTTTTATACAACGTCAACAGACGCCTTGCAAGCATTGCAAAGTGGGATGTTGTACAGTGGTGTCCTATTCATTATTCTCGCAGCCACGGGAATCATCACAAAAATGAAAGTGCTCTTCACGCCAGCGATCACGTTCACTTATTTAATGTTGCTGATCCTACAATTAAGCGGAACCTTCATGAAAGGAATGATGGGAGTAGAAGAAGTAGGAGACCATCTCGATCCAGTCATTTTCCTTGGAAGTGTCATGGTTTTATTCATCACGTTTATTGCGATGGCTAATAAACGCCCGTTCATATCTAAATATGCGATATTGATCTCCATTACACTTGGCTGGGGGATTTTCTTAATGTTAGGAAAAACACCAACCATCGCAAACGTGTCCGAACAGATAATCCAACTACCGAAAATGTTTGTCTATGGAAAACCTGTGTGGGATAGTGGTGTTCTCGTTACAGCGATCTTCATCACATTATTGTTAGTAGCGAATATGCTCGCGTCTATCCGTGTCATGGAACATTTATTGAAGGAGTCTTTCCAAATCAAAGCGCCAGATCGATTACGCCAAGGAGCATTTGCTTCAGGATTCATCCATCTGATCGCAGGGGCTTTTTCTGCCATTGGATCCGTACCGATTTCAGGATCTGCCGGGTTTGTCGGCACGACACGTATGGCGTCTATAAAACCATTTATTATTGGGAGTACACTATTAGTATTCATTACACTGTTTCCAAGTATCATGGCAATATTTGCAGCTTTACCAGCGTCCGTTGCATACGCTGTAACTTTCGCCATCTTTACGAAAATGGTATCAATGGCATTCAATGAACTCGATGCTGATCCGGAAAAAGAACGCGCGCGACAAGCCGTAGCATTTGGTTTGATGGTAGGTGTAGGTACTATGTTCGTACCAGCAGAAAGTCTTTCTCAACTCCCTGCTGTTGTAGCTTCAACATTATCTAACGGATTAATTACAGGAACGATCCTCGCAATCATTATTGAGCAATATATGATACGCAGAAGACAAAGGAATATGTCTAGTAAGATGTAAAAAAGCCCACAATTACACTGGGCTTTTTACGAATTATTTTCTTTTATCCTCCGTTGTGCGATAGACTTCTTTCAACGCATCCCGATACTCTTTACCGCTTGCATTTTCTCGAGCGCGTGAAGCTTCTTCGGCAGTTGCCTCAAACTCCATTCCCATCTCCTCATTGATCGTTCCTTTATGAAACAAATGACGTATATCTTTATCCATAGAAATCCCTCCTCGTCATAATATGGTTTAATTCGAGATAACCATACATAAAGAAGAGAATTTCATGGAAAGAAAGAGGGTTCATTATCAAATTGTCGAATGAAGTAAAGGAGTAAGACAATTCAGAGTAGGGAGTGGATTTGTATATGAGTAAAAAAGTATTGATTCTCGGCGGCGATGCCGTAGAAGCATTGGAAATTTTCTATCCGTACTACCGTTGTTTGGAAGAAGGATTCGACACAACTATTGCTTCGCCATCAGTAAAGAAATTATATACTGTTACCCATGATTTCATCGATGGAATGGAAACGTATGTTGAAAAGCCAGCGTATGGTTTGGATTCACATATTGCCTTCAAAGATGTCAATCCCGCAGACTATGATGCCCTCATTATTCCAGGTGGACGTGCACCGGAGTATATCCGGCTAGACGAATCATTACCAGCCATTGTCCGCCATTTCTTTGAAGAGAATAAACCTGTGGCGGTAGTTTGCCATGCTGCACAGGTGTTATCTGTCATTCCGGATCTAATGAAAGGCAGAGAGTATACAGCATATATCGCATGTAAGCCGGATGTTACAGCAACTGGTGCCACATATATCGAAAAAGATCTTCATACAGAAGGAAATCTAGTATCAGGACATGCTTGGCCAGATCTTCCAGGCTTAATGAAAGAATTTATGAAAATGGTCAATAAATAAAACGCAAAGCTCATTAGGCTTTGCGTCAGACTGAAGACGTTTCCAGAAGTGGAATCGCCTTCAGTTTTTTATTTTGAATTTAGGAAGCAAGTAGAACAAATACTAAAAAGATGATAAAAGGAATCATTAATACTAAAAATAAACCGGTAACAATCATAATCGTACCAAATCCGCGCCATGAAGAAAAGTGATGGACAACCCCAATACCTTTAGATAAAATCACAGTACCGAAAATACCTAACGCTAGTGTGAGTAAGTTGGTAAACAATAATACAATAGATAATGTTCCAAATACATCGTGATCTACACTATTCATCGTATCCACAAATAAGTTCTTACCGAAGATAATAACAAGTAGCAAATTAATCGGCATCATCCAAATCATCGGAATGGAAGCGATCGGCGACATTTGCACCATGTCTTTGAAATTCCCTTTACCTCCAAGCCATTTCCCTACCCAAGTGTATAGAGCAGAACTGATAAACACGCTGATAATAGTTCCGATGAACGACGACACGATACTAAGCATGATAATTACAGGTAATGAAAGGTCAGGTAAGATATCCGTCTCAGCAAAGGATGTCATACCGACGCTGACTGAAACAAGGAACAAGATGAAAAAACTATAACTCCATGTTTTGTATTCGAGAACATAACGAATGGTTTGCTTAGGTTGTGTCCATATTGAAACGAGTGGGTTCAAAAGAAAACCTCCTTTATTTATAGTCTACTATACGTTCAAGAGCTACCATATGTTTCATAAAGTTGGTTTAAAATCCTTGGACATTAAAAATCAGTATAAATTTGCTATACTTTCCCTAGCAACTATTAGAGGAGGAATTATTCATGGCAAAATTATTTAGTCCTTATACTATACGCGGCGTCGAGTTCAAAAATCGTATCGCCATGGCACCGATGTGTATGTATTCTTCACATAATCAGAATGGAAATGTAGAAGATTGGCATAAAATTCACTATGCAACACGTGCGGTAGGACAAGTTGGCCTGATCATCGTTGAAGCAACAGCCGTTCAGCCACGAGGAAGAATCTCAAGTGAGGATTTAGGGATATGGTCAGATGAGCATATCGAAGGTCTAACTGAAATCGTTCGTTTGATGAAACAGCATGGTGCCCGTACTGGTATCCAATTAGCGCATGCAGGAAGAAAAGCAACAGTGGACGGACCCATTCATGCTCCAAGCCCCATTGCATTTAATGAAGAGTATAAAACACCAGCAGAAATGACTATTGCTGACATTGAAGAAACAATCGAAGCATTCAAACAAGGGGCAATCCGTTCCAAACAAGCTGGTTTTGACGTGATTGAAATCCATGGTGCACATGGTTATTTACTCAATGAGTTCTTGACTCCACTATGTAATCACCGTGAGGATGAATATGGAGGATCAGCAGAAAATCGTTATCGTATACTAGGGCAAGTAATTGATGCAATCCGTTCTGTTTGGGAAGGTCCATTATTTGTCAGAATCTCAGCAGAAGATTATCAAGAGGGCGGCATGGATCCTTCACAATATGCAGAAATGGCCGGGTGGATGAAAGAACAGGGCGTCGATCTGGTCGATGTGAGTTCTGGTGGTGTAGTTCCAGCTACTATCCATCCATTTCCAGGCTATCAAGTACCGTTTGCAGACGTCATTCGTCAGCATGCAAATATTGCAACGGGTGCGGTAGGATTGATTACGTCAGCCCTACAAGCGGAAGAAATTCTCCAGAACGATCGTGCGGACATTGTTTTGCTTGCCCGTGAATTATTGCGTGATCCTTATTGGGCATATACAGCAGCAAAAGAACTGAATGTAGAAATCGAAGCACCCGTTCAATATAAACGTGGGTGGACATATTAATCCATTCGTCCTGTAATTCATGTTTTATCATCAAAAAATAATCATTTTCGCTATCGCTGAATAGCAAACAAAGAATCGGACATACTGTTGCTATGACGGGAGGCGATTTTATGGAAGACTATACATTTACGGATGCAGTGCTGCAAGATTACAAAACTGGTATGGGCGCAATGAGTGAACAATTGCCTAAGTTAATGAAATCATTCCACAAATTCACAGAGGTCAGTTTTGAAGAAGGAGAAATTAGCCAGAAATATAAGCAGCTTATAGCACTTGCAGTAAGTGTCTATGCACATAGTGAGTATTGCATTATTTACCATACAAAAGCTTCTATGGATGCAGGTTCAACAGTTTCAGAAGTATTGGAAGCTGTAGGTGTCGCTGCAGCGCTTGGTGGAGGTAGTGCCTTAAGTCAGGCAGTTACATTGGTTATGCAGACGATAGATGAAATACAGGAAAATCCAAAACCTCTACAATGAAAAAACACCTTGTCGAATGAAATCGATAAGGTGTTTTTTAGGTGGAATGTAGATACCTATTCAACTGTATTGAATCAAATAGTACGGAAATGAAAGTGAATTTACTACTCATAATGCTTTATTGTCTTCTATATACTATATAGGTTCCTACTGACGAAGCCTATATTTGAAATACATATGTGTTAAATTGTAAACAACAGGGTAAAGGAAATACAACATAGTAAGTTAGAGGGGGATGAAACGTTGATTCAAACGTCAAACGCTTTATTAACAAAGGAAGACTTTGCAGAACGTAATGATTTACCAGAATGGTTACTTAGAGAATATCAGACCTTTCATACTATCGTGACCGATAAAACATTTCCATGCTATTTTGGAATGGCTGGCGAAAATAAGGGCGAACTACGATACGCCTATGTGTCTCAAGATGACTGGTCGAACTTGCCACAGGCATTGGAAGCCTTTTTGACACTATTCGAAAATCCAAAGCATAAGCGCCATGGTCTGTTTGTATTTGTTGAACCCTTTGAAAAAGAGGGAACAATAGAAGAGTATCGACAGCAGTTTTGGGATATTTTGCAGTATTTACATACAGAAGATAAAGAACAATGGCCTGCTGAAGCACCACGGGATCCTGATCATTATCTGTGGGATTTCCATTTCCAAGGTGAGCCGATTTTTGCTTTCGGGAATGCACCGGCCTATAAGCAACGGAAGACACGAGATCTAGGAAACGCAATGGTTATCGGGTTTCAGCCACGCAAGATTTTCAAAGGCCTAACAGGTACAGAAAAAGGTGGAATTAACTCGCGAGAGAAAGTTCGTGAACGTGTAGAGTTATGGGATGACCTACCAAAGCATCCGGACATTAGCCACTTTGGAGACCCAACACATAACGAATGGAAACAGTTTTTTATCGGCGATGACAGCGTGCCACTTACAGGAAAGTGTCCATTTACTCATAAGGATATGTAGACATAAGACGTCTCAGTAGTCGTAAACTTACGGTTGTTGAGATGTCTTTTTATCATGCATACTAGATATTCGTTCGGAAAGAGCTCTTACTACTATACGAGGAGTGGTTAAATGAAAAAACACCATCATGAAGTTCGGGGGGTGTTAGTAGATGATGAAACGCGCTGCATTCATTACGCAGCAGAAACAGACCGAATTGCCATCAAGTTCTATTGTTGCGATACCTATTTCCCATGTCACGTATGCCATGAAGAAACAGGTTGCGATCATCACGCAGTTTGGCCGGCTAGTCAATTTGACAAGAAAGCAATACTTTGTGGTACGTGCGGTCATGAACTAACGATTAACGAATACTTTCATAGCTCCTATCAATGTCCTTCTTGTAAGAAGAACTTCAATCCAGGTTGTGGCCAGCATAAGGAATTGTACTTTGAAAATGAAGCAAGTAGCTGAATAGTTTTAGCGACGACCAACAGGGAACGCTAAATTAAACAAGTAAAGTGAAGGGTTTGCATGAAAATAGCGTCTATAAGTACAGAAGAATTACTGTTATTTGCCGAAGTGGCGGATGAGAAAAGGATCTTCAGCCAAAGCCGGCGAGAAGATCCTCTTTTTCATTCCAAATACTGTAGTATTTCTTCAATTGCTAGTTCACCGGCAATTTCCCAACGACTCTTATCACGGATTTCTGCATCGCGATCTAATGGTTCCTGGAATTGATTGAGTGAACCACTTATTAAAGAACTTGAGTCAGGATCTAGCCCCGTATTGACCACATGTTTGATCACGTATGGCTTTTTGAATTTAATGGATGTGTTGAAATCATCAAGTTCGCCGTCATGGACTACAAAGGGTACACGTAAGTAAATGGTTTCTCCAGCTTCCCTATGAAGGATGGAATCGAAACTACCTTTATGATAATCCCAGCCACCACCAAAATGATACCCGTGCTGATCCACTTTATCCCGTAAAGTCCCAAAACAAGCTAATTTGCCTTCAATTGGCGTATCTAATTCCAGCATGACATCACTCCTTTTTATCAGCATTCCTTACTAGCAAAAATTTATACATCCCATAAATAATTTAATGAAAAGGTTTCTATTTTAAAAAACTGGGGTAAATGTATCAACACGACGATATAAGAGTTCTAAATAATTTACTACAACACTAGGAGGAGATTTATATGGGTAAGAATAGATATATTGGAATGTACTTTAATGAAACAGAATTGGTGAACCGTCTAGATGAGCTAAAAAAAGAAGGATGGCCTGAAGACGATATTTATGTAGTTGTAAAAAATGAAGATCAACTAACTATGCTTAGAAGTCGTACAGATGCAGAAATTAAATCAGCAGACGATTCATGGTGGGATCGCTTTATGGGCTTTGTATCCGGAGAAGACCATGTACGTCGTATGGTAGATAGCCTGGAGTTTGGAACAGAAGACACAGTAAAATACTATGAGCAAATCGAACAGGGTGGAATGTTGCTATATGTTGATTCCGGTGAAGCAAATCGCCATTATATGAACAACACCGAGTTCTATGGTAGAGATGGAAAAAGTACAGACGTGAATCTTGGAGCAAACGGTTTGAGTGTAACAGACCAAGAATTGAATGGCGGAGATCCGGCATTCAGATTGAATCAAACGCTTCCTGATCAAACACTCAACCATCACAATCGAGACATAGATTCTGGACTTCATACAAGCGAACATGCTTTCTCTGGTACAGATACAGATGAAGAACGTTTACGCTTACACGAAGAACGTCTTCAAGTGGATAAGCATGAAACACAGCGTGGAGAAATCCGTGTTGAAAAAGAAGTAGTGGAAGAACCTAGATCAGTAGATGTCAGCGTTTCACACGATGAAGTGACGATCGAACGTAGACCTGTTGTAGATGGGGGAGCTGGTCTTGAAGGACGCTACGGCAATGAAGCTGCAGCATTCAGGGAAGATGACGAGACAATTCGTATTCCGATTACTGAAGAACAAGTGGAAGTAACAAAGAAACCAGTTGTAACGGAAGAAATCATACTCAAAAAACGTGAGGTTGTAGAGAATGAAACAATTCACGAAACAGTGAAGCGTGAAGAAGTACACTTTGAAAAAGAAGGGGACGTAGAAGTTAAGGGTGATCAGTTGGATAAAGACCGTTTCTAAAAAGATATATAGCAAACATCTTGTCATTCCCTTTCTGTGTACTGTAGGATAGATGTAACAGCCAGAAAGGGGAGATGACATGTTTAAGCATCCAGGTATTGCCGCCGTGCTAAGTTTTTTCTGGACTGGCGTCGGTCAAATATATAATGGACAAATCCTTAAAGGGGTTTTACTTATTATCTTGCAAGGAATCAACGGTCTACTCATGTTTGTAGGTATCGGATTGATTACATATCCCATTGTATGGATTTGGGGAATGTATGATGCCTATAAGACTGCAAAGCGTATGAATTATAATCAACAATGAAAAATGTCCCAGCCGGAAGTGGCAGGGACATTTTTCTGTTTCACTTATTTAATTTCCACGTAGAATAATTCAATACTAGTGCGAACATGACCCATCCGATATACGGGACCATTAATGCGCCTGCGGTACGATCAGTTTTATTGAATTCATAAGCTGTCATAGCAATTGTCCCTAACATAATCGTCATCTCGATCAGTGCAGTACCTCGTAAATTCCACTTGAAGAATAGGAAGGACCAAAGAAAATTAAGACCTAATTGAATATCATACAAAGGAGGAGCAGCTTTTGTGCCCTGCTTCATTTCTACGCGGTAATTCGCTACACCCATCATCGTGTATAAAGTCGTCCAAGCAATCGGGAATACAGCGCTTGGAGGAGAAAATGAAGGTTTCTCCAATTTAGCATACTGTTCTTGTGTATTGCGGTTGGCAAGATATCCGATAATCGATCCACCGACGACGGGAATCAAAACGTTACGCGTTAGCTTCTTCCAATCCAGTTCACTTTGTACTTTTAGCAATTCCAAAGAAAAACCTCCTTTTTAGAAAGTTTTCCCCTTTCGCTACTTACTAAACAGTTATCGTGTATTCGATGTATACATAACTTCACCAGCGACTATAGTCTTCTCTACTTGTACTTCAGCTATTCGATCCACTTCTACGGTGAAGAGATCTTCTTTTAAGACAGTGAAGTCTGCGTCAAATCCAACGGAAATCTTTCCACGTGAATTAGCTTTACCTATAGTAGCCGCTGCACCCGAAGTAAATAATTGTACTGCCTCATAGCGATTAAGTTTTTCATCTGGCAAATACCCTTCATGCTGTTCAAAACTCAATCTTCTTGTGATCGCAGCGTGTATTCCTAACAAAGGATTTGGGTCTTCAATAGGAGCATCTGATCCCCCGCCACAAATAAAACCTTTAGTTAGAAGTTTCTTCCATGCATACGCCCAGTCAAGCCGATCTTCACCAAGTCGGTCTCTAACCCAAGGGAAATCAGAAGGAACGAAAGCAGGCTGTATATCTATAACAATGGGAAGCCTTTGCATCCGCTCCACTAAATCATCACGTAATAAAATGACATGTATAAACCGATCTTTCTTGCCAACTGGAGCAGGATACTTTTCTATGACATCTAGTGCTCTTTCAACTGCTAAATCGCCAATCACATGTATGGCGACAGCTTCCCCATAGTATCTTGCTGTTTTGACATGGTTCTCGAGCTCTTCATCAGTCAATACAGCTGTTCCTACATTATCGGGTTCATCGGAGTAAGGCTCACTTAAGAGCGCGGTACTGCCACCTAAAGCGCCATCAATAAAGAACTTCATTTCGCCAGGTTCTACCCACGGTTCATTATAGAAGGCATTGTTTTCCATCAAATCAGGAAATACGCTAAAATGACGCAGTAAGTGAGCACGGAATTTACGCTTACCACCGAGAACGTGATTGAAAGCTTTCAACGGCGTCTGATAGTGTCCGTAGTAACCTAAGTCATCGGTCACAACGCCAGTCAAACCAACAGATAGTAAATGATCAACAGAAGTTTCCAATGCTTTCGTTACATAGGCCACTGTTGGATTCGGTAAAAGTTGAAGTACTCGCTGCATAGCGCCTTCTTTCAATAATCCCGTTGGCTCTCCAGTATGATCACGCTCAATGACACCATCATCGGGATCGGGTGTATCTTTTGTGATACCTGCGAGTTCCAGCGCCTTTGAATTGACGATAGCGGCATGCCAACAAGTACGTTTTAATAGCATAGGTGAATCCGTCACAGCATCCAATTCATAGCGTGTGAAGATTTTCTTGTCAGGAAAATTATTCTCATCCCAACCTTCTCCAATAAACCACTCATCCTTTGGCAAATCTTTATACGCATTCAGGAGTAACTCCATCATGTCTTTTGAGGAAGTGGTGTTTGATAAATCAAGGCGTAATAACTTTTCACCTTGGCCAATTATGTGCATATGGTTATCGATAAACCCCGGGTATACAAAAGCACCCTGCAAGTCAATTTGTTCATCGGCCCAATCTTTTAATTCGTTATATGACCCAGTCGCTACTATTTTTCCATCCTTTGTCAGTAAAGCGTCTAGTGTATGTCCTTCATGTTGCATTGTATAAAAGAGTGCATTAAACCAAATCGTGATCATAATAAAACCTCCTAATCTTCCTATAGTAAATCGAGTAAGATCATTCGACATAATTTTCTCTATCAAAAAAACGGCTGTATTTACAGCCGTTTACTTTATTGTACATCCTACTATTGTAAAGTCACATTAATACATCTTCATATATCGTTCAAGCTCCCATGGATGTACTGTAATTCGGTAGCTTTCCCATTCTTGCTGTTTTGCTTCATTAAAGTTTGCATAAATATGTGAACCAAGTGCGTCTTGTATAATCAAGTCTTCAGATAAGGCGATGAGCGCATGGTCAAGATCTGTTGGTAATAACCCAATGTTATTTTCCGCAAGCTCATCTGCCTTCATTTCATAAATATTACGATTAACAGGGGCTGGCGGATTCAACTTGCGCTTAATACCATCAAGACCTGCTTTTAATATAACGGCCATTGCCAAATAGGGATTAGCAGAGGAATCGACAGAGCGCACTTCAACACGTGTACTCAATCCACGTGATGCGGGTATGCGGATCAATGGACTACGATTCTGTGAGGACCAAGCGACGTAGCAAGGCGCTTCATAGCCGGGTACCAAACGTTTATAAGAATTGACAGTAGGGTTCGTGATGGCAGTGAAACCACGAACATGGTCCAACACTCCTGCCATGAAATGATAAGCAGTCTCACTTAATTGACGTTCGCCATTTTCGTCAAAAAAGACATTCTCACCATCTTTAAATAGAGAAACATTGCAGTGCATGCCCGAACCGCTCACACCGTATAATGGCTTAGGCATAAATGTGGCATGTAAACCGTGTTTACGCGCTATCGTTTTAACGACTAGTTTAAAGGTTTGAATATGATCGCAAGCTGTTAATACATCGGCATATTTAAAGTCGATTTCATGTTGTCCTGGCGCTGCTTCATGATGGGAAGCTTCCACTTCAAATCCTAATTCTTCAAGTTCCAAGACAATATCCCGACGACAATTTTCACCTAGGTCGATGGGTGCCAAATCAAAATAATCACCATGGTCATTCAATTCCATTGTCGGTTGTTTATTTGCATCTAGTTTAAAAAGAAAGAATTCCGGTTCAGGTCCTAAGTTGAAATCAGTGAATCCAAGCTCTTTCATTTCTTTAATGAGCCGTTTTAGATTTCCACGGGGATCTCCAGAAAAAGGTTCACCATTCGCCAAATAGACATCGCAGATTAAGCGCGCTACTTTTCCTGTACCTGATGGCCATGGAAATACCATCCATGTATCTAAGTCAGGTACTAAAAACATATCTGATTCTTCAATCCTTACAAAACCTTCGATAGAAGATCCGTCAAACATCATTTTATTGTCTAGCGCCTTTTCGAGCTGGCTGATCGGAATCTCTACATTCTTAATTACGCCAAAAATATCCGTAAACTGAAGACGAATGAAATTGACATGGTTTTCTTCAACGAATTGATAAATATCTTCTCTTGTTACGGTTTCCATCAGACCACACTCCTTATGATTGTTTGGTACGAATCTACTTCGCAACATTTTTCTATAATAAAGGTCAGGAGAATAGATTACAAGAATTTTTTGTTATTTTTTAAAAGAAAGTCATGACTTAAGTTGCTTATTTCTTTTAAAAAAGAAAAACACACTATATAAAAAGTTATAAAATCTATCTATTTTACTAATAAAAAATCAGTTAATAAAAACTAGTAATTATAAATAGGGAATTGGAACAGTCATAATTAGGTTATCTATAACGATTATTTAGTATGCAAAAGACTGCTTAGATGGCGGGAAATATTTTGTATATTTGATACAGTATGTCGTGCAGAGTGTGAGATGTTTTAAAATTTCGCACGTTTTAAATGATCTATCATATGCTGATAAAGAAAGGGGTGAGTGTCTTGATTGAGCAACAAAGTATATCTATAGATGGACAGTCATTTCAAGCGGTCACGGTAAAATTGCCGAAAACAACGTTACTTACAGTTTCGAATGACAAAGGATATATTATGTGTGGTGCACTTGATGTAGGACTATTAAATAGTGTGCTAGCGGATCGCAAAATTGTTGCGGGTCGTGCTGTTGGCGTAAAAACGATTGAGCAATTGCTCGCAGCCCCGCTGGAATCCGTCACGCTTGAGGCTGAACAATATGGGATTTCAGCAGGTATGATTGGATCAGAAGCACTTTTGAAAATGGTATGAAAATTATTTTGAAGTAAAGAAAGAATTACTTCATCAAGGGTTTCTTATGAAATCAAAAGACCATAGCTCGCTCTTCATTCAAGAGTAGGCTGTGGTCTTTAATGCAATATAATTATTTTCCATCGAATTTCTCTTCGCTGGATGAACGATTTTTTGTCTCGCGATGATTTCTTTCTTCTTCCTCTTCCATCCGAACATCTTCTAATGGTATGGCATCTACGGTCTGCATATCTTCATGCATATCATAAATACTTTCTTTATCGGTTTTTAAATTTTCAGGGTTATCCATATAACCGCCCTCTGCCTTGTCACGATCTTTTTCTGTAAATACTTTTTTCTCTTCACTCATACAGATCTGCTCCCTTGCAATTGAATGATTTAATCTGAAAAATTACCTAATAAACCTTTAGTTGGTTCAGGTTTCTTCGCGTTGCCTTTACGATCTCCGCGCATAGGTGTGTCATTGAACTCGTCGAATTGCCGAGACAATTTGTCCCGCGCATCTTTGTTACGCATTAAATAGGCTGCACCTAAACCAATAGCTGTCAAAGCCATTCTTTTCTTCATATAGTGCTCCTCCTCGTTAGTGTTTCTTATATGTTGTCTTCCCAGTTTTCATTCATACTAAACAACTCAATTGGTTAAGAGATGTAACAAAAAACAGCCAGCGATTGAAAATATCCAATCACTGACTGTTCTTCTCAAACTATGCGGAAAATTTTATGTTGCGATTACTCCATACTGACGACATTGTACCCTCGTCGTATGCTTCTTGCATGTTACACTGCTTAACTTCTTTGAAGCAGGTATTTCACGTGCACTTACACAAAAAACTTCTTTCGCCTTACTTGGTAAACCTGTCCTTCTGTCGGAATCTAAAAAGCTGATTCCCAAACCGAGTGTACCACTTGCCAGTGAAGAAAAATTTTCCGCCAAGGCTGTGCATCTCCTCCAGATCTAGCAGCTTACTTCTCTGACTAGCTCCTTTGGTTTGCCTTGTAGTAATAGTATACCCATGTAAAACATTCCTAAACATCTTTTTTAAAAATATTTTAAAAAGTTTTCTAAGATTTTTCTTACTCGCGGTATATGCACTTATGATCTATAATAGAGGACTGAGGTGAGAGCTTTGAACAAGGGAATAACAGGGAGAAGCATGATGAATGATCTTGCTGACGTACAACCCTCTAGTGAAAAGAATGTACTAATATGAGTGTGTTACACAATATAGAAAAGATACTTTGTAGTCTAGACATAACAAAAAATGCACGAAAAGGTTTGGAACAATGGTTTATAAGTGAAGAGGCTTTCGTTTCTTCGGAGTCTGTTTTTGATATACATATTGAAAAGAAACCAGAGAACCGCATGGGGAACCAATCCTATGCGCTGTTTTTTGATCCCCACACAAATAAAAGGTTTGCCAAAGAAGTTCAGCAACGTGTGGCAGTTATGGAATGCGTATTGAAACCGGATGGTCTGCTAGCAACGGGCTTTCATGTTAGAAGCGCAAGAGAGCCTGTTCAAACAAATCGGAGGCTACATACAGCCATAAAGTTTAAGTTACACCGTGCAGGAGTAGCGCTGCCAATCGAATTCTATACGCAGTTACGCCAATTGCCTATTGCAGAAGAGCGTTCAGAATATGTGAAAAAACGAATTGAAAGTTGGGAAGGCTATCTACAAATTGCAGAGAAAAATGCAGATGTAGCAGATATCTCCTGTACGTTTAGCCAAGCTAGTTTTACTAGTGATTTTACAAAAGTACGTCTTCAATGTAACGATTTGCAAATGAAAAACTGGAAACAACTCCGCGGATTTAGTGTGAAAATGAATGAACTTTCTACTGAGATCGGTCAAGTCATCGATGCTCAGAAAGGACAAAAGATACTCGTCGTGGAACTAAATCAAAGATTTCAAAAGAAAGCAAGATCCGAACAATGGTTGCCAACACATAATAAAAGTATGTTGCTGACGAACTTTGCTGAATTAAGTCAGATTCGTCGTTTACGTAAAGGGTTCAAAGACTTACAAGATGGTCTCGCTGCAAACGCGAATTTGGAAAAGATATTATTTGAAGAACGACCTGTTGTGCAAATTACGAATAAACAGCCGCAACTGGAGTTCCATAATAATTTGAATGAATTCCAGCGAGAAGCAGTATCGGGTGCGATGAAAGCGCATGACTTGTTTGTAGTCCAAGGCCCGCCAGGTACTGGGAAAACAACCGTAATTTCTGAGATTTGCTATCAGAACGTCAAAGCCGGCTTGCGGACACTTGTTGCATCTCAATCAAATCTAGCAGTGGATAACGCACTTGGTCGGTTACTAACAGATCCAGCAACGCGTATTTTACGCTATGGAAGATCAGAAAGTATCGAAGAAGAAGGCAAGCGTTTCATGGAAGAAAATGTGGCATTGCATTGGAGAAATGAAACACTAGAAACCGTACAAGCGACACGTGCAGTATATCGAACGAAAGATACCGAATTGCAAAAACATGCGGATCAATTATCTGAGGAAATCCGAAAGAACACGGAAATGAAAATTACATTAACTGAGCAATTACAATCACAAAAAATTGTACAAGAAGAGTTAAAAAAACTAAAATCTGAATACTTTTCACGAAAATCCCTGCTTGATCAGTCTGTACGCCGGCTGTCTCAAAAGCAACAGGGATTGGAGCAAACTGAAATAGCCCTTGCACAACGTATAAAAGAAATTATTGAGTTACGCAAACAACTAAATTCGGAGCCGAATAAAGAAGAATTGACAGCTCGAGTTGAGGAGTTGTTAAAAGAGCAACGCCTATTAAAAGAGACACAAATATATCTCAACTGGTTGGCAGAGTTGCAGAGCAATACCGAAACACAACAAATGATCATAGAAGAACACAAAACGCTTCCCGACAGTGAACAAAAACTACAAGCAACACATCGTGATGTAATGTCTCAGACGAAAATGAAAGATATTCAAATGACGCTTGCTGCACACCAGATTGAATTACCTATTCATATTACGTTGAGGAATAATGACTTACAGCGAATCATCAAGTCGATTGAAAGTGGAGAGTATTCCTATGAATTTCAAGAATGGAAAGAGCTTCACGAACGCTTCCAGACAGCTATTAAAAAAACACAGACTCTTTTACAGGCGCATCGTTACCCGGTAGAAACTATTATGAAGCGTTCAACTGATAATTTCACAACCATTCAAGAAATGCATGAAATGATTGATCGTTTGGGGAAGTTTTTAATTCATCCTGCAACAAGAAAGATGCTCGAAAACAAAGAAATTTCATCTGGTAAAACGGAAGTTCTACAAAAGATTGCACAAGGTATGTCTTTATTTTATGGTAAAGAAGAGATTGTTCGAGCAAAAGGAATTGAACTACAGCAACAGAAAATTCACTCTGTAAAGGAAGTATTTGCAGAAGTAAAACATGAAATTCTAAGATTCCTACAGCAGGAACTTCAAGAAATACAAAACCACATACAACGAAAAGAAAAGCAGAAACAACAACTGCAATCTAGGCAAAACGAATTAGAGAAGCAGATTGAAGAATGGCTACAAACCAACGAGCTACCTGAAAAACAATGGGAGAAAAATTTGCTTACACAGGAAATTGATCAGCTAGAAACTAAGTTAAATGAGTGTCGACAACAAATAAAAAACGTAACGCAATTATCAGCGTCTATGACTACTTCAGAACTAAAGTGTTCTCAAGAAAAACAACTGCTTGAACAAGAAAAAGTAGAAGTATTAGCAGTAGAGCAAAAAACTCTGCAATTACAAGAAGAACAAAATCAACGACAGCAGGAAATAGAAGAGCTTACAGTTCAATTGAAGCCTGATATAAAAGAGCAATTAGAGAAAATAGAAATAGCGCTTGGTCAAGCCGAGACACAACAAGCAGAAGTAATAAAGGAACAGCAACAACTTCCCGTTCTACAAGAACTGCAATCACAGTGGGAAGAATTACTGCGTGGTGCCAACGAATATGACCTTGATGAAATCCGAAAGCTTTATATCGATCATGCGAATGTAATTGGCACGACTTGTGTGGCATCAGCTTCCAAAAAGTTCATGGATGAATACCCTGTCTTCGATGTAGTCATTATCGATGAAGTATCAAAAGCCACACCACCAGAACTCTTATTGCCCATGTTGAAAGGTAAAAAAGTTATTCTAGTGGGTGACCATCATCAGTTACCGCCACTAGTAGGACAAGAAACGATGGACGAACTGGTAGATCAGCAAAAAGATCCTGAAGTGCAACGGGAAATGAAGAAAATGCTGAATGAATCATTATTTGAACGATTATTCCGTACATTGCCTAAGCAAAACAAAACGATGCTCAGTATCCAGTACCGTATGCATGAAAAAATCATGGAAACCATTGCCCCATTTTATAAAGATGGGGACTATCAATTACAATGCGGGCTTCCTAATTCAGACGAATTGCGTGATCATCTGCTCGAAAGCAGTAAAATCACTAGAAAAGACCATTTGCTATGGCTAGATATGCCCAATACGCCTTCATTTTTTGAAGATCAAGTCAAGGGTGGGACGAGTCGTTTCAATGAAGCAGAACTAACCGTCATTCAAGACACATTACTCGATATTGAACAAGCGACAGAAAAAGCTAAAAAAGATGGTCTAATGAAGCCAGAGGAAAAGAAAAGCGTTGGCGTCATCAGCTTTTACGGCGAACAAGTAAAGCGAATTGACCGACTGATTCAGCAGGAAATCCGACCCAAACAATTGCATTGTCGAACTGGTTCCGTAGATAAGTTCCAAGGCATGGAAATGGATATTATTATTCTGAGTTTCGTTAGAAATCATGGTGAGAAAAATGGTGACATTGGATTCGCTAAAGACTATCGGCGTTTGAATGTAGCGTTATCGCGTGCTAGGGAACTACTTATTATCGTTGGAAGTTCCGAGATGTTCACCGTCAAGACAAAGAATGCTTCTACGAGAGATATGTATAAACAATTGCGGGAAGTCGTGGAACATCAAGGTGGATTGCGCAAAATAGATCAGATGCAAGGAGGTTGAGTAGATGGATTCGCTTCAAAAAAAGTTACAACAAGAACTGCTACGACAGCCAGATATCCAAATACAACAATCAGACAGCTGGGGGTTGCCGGTTGTGCTCATTACTATACCCTACACAACGATTAAGCGCACGACGATGGACATATTAATGAAAATGATTTTACTTACAGTTCAAAAATTAGATGTAACTGAATCAAAAAAAATTGCAGATTTTCTCGCTGTGGAACCACTGTTTATCGAGAATTTGTTTAATAAGATGGAATCTGCACAAATGATCGAGTTACGTAAAGATCGTTTTCAGTTGACGAGTGTTGGAGTAAGCCAATTACAATCGGGTATTTACGAACATCCACCTGAAAAAGCAGAAAAAACGTTTTATTATAGTCCGTGCCACGATTCAATTTTATGTGAACAACCTGAAAAAGTGTTCACAGCAAAAGTTAAAGAGTTTAGATTAGCTAAGAAATTCACAAGAAGTCCGCAACGACTAGATGATGAACAATTGCGTGCAACACTGCTTGCTACAGGAGCAGAAGCCGCAGAAGGCCCACTACAGAAGATTGTGGATAAAATAGAAATTCCCCAATCACTTGCTAACCAATTTATTCCCTGTGTGGAGTTTTCTCTATACAATCGCACGGAGAACAGCTATTTCACTAGAGTATGGAATACATTAACAGAAGAATGGGATGAGCGTCTGGAGAAACTCATAGATGAACAAGCTCCTCTTCGAAAAAAATAAATAAAGACCAGGAAGTTTTTCCTGGTCTTTTTGCTTATGACTTACGTTTTTTTTGTGCGGAAGCTTTACGTAATTCAGCGAATTCTTTCGAGATTTCTTCATTCATGTCGCGTGCGGCAATCGTTTGGTTCTTTGGAGTTTGTGGTAACGAACCAGCCGAATTACTCCCTTTTTTATGTTCATCTCTTCCCATTTGTTATTCTCCCTTCTGTAAGTACCTTCATAAGTAAGTTGGTTCAAAAACGAGAAGTTATACATGAATATGTAGACAGCTTTTAGCAATACGTATAGATGTGTACTGAATTCCATTCTGTAAGCCTTTCTATCGAAAAAAGGCTATTTACGTAGTCTTGTGTTTAGCTCGTAGTGAATTGGGAATATATTCATTAAGCATTGTAAATTGAATAATAGGGAGGAAGAATATATATGGCTAATCAACATCATACTGATCAAGAGAAGAAAATGACTTTGAAAGAAGCGGGACGTAAAGGCGGTCAAGCAACATCTAAAAAGCACGACAAAGAGTTCTATGAACAGATTGGTCGTAAAGGCGGGGAAGCCACAGCTCAAAAGCATAGTAGTGAATTTTATAGAGAAATTGGTCGTAAAGGTGGAAAAGCTACTGCTGAGAAGCACGATAAACAATTTTATGAGAACATTGGACGTAAGGGAGGAGAAGCTAGAGCGCAACAGAATAAGAGTGTGAACTAAATGGCTAACGGGAATATATTCTTTAAGAAGAAAAGATGTAACCGAATGGAGTATTTCGATTCAGGTACATCTTTTTTGTTGTGCATAACTATAAACAATACAAATATGCTATTGTTTCTAATGGTGTAGTACAGTATAACTATAATTAGCAGAAGTAAAGGGAAATGGGTGAGGAAATGGAACAACGTAAAGAACAATGGTCTTCGAAGCTTGGATTTATCATGTCCTCGGCAGGTGCAGCAATCGGCCTTGGAGCAATCTGGAAGTTCCCGTATGTTACAGGAATGAGTGGCGGTGGCGCATTTTTCCTATTATTTGTCGTCTTTACAATTTTGATTGGATTACCCATGTTGGTTTCCGAATTCATTATTGGACGTGGTTCAGGTAGAGAAGCAATCAGTGCTTACAAGAAGTTGGCGCCAGCTAGTGCATGGCCATGGATTGGTAAGCTTGGTGTAGCAGGGTGTTTCCTTTTACTATCCTTCTATAGTGTAGTGGGTGGTTGGGTATTCGTGTATAGCGGATTATCTATAGGTGGCAAGATCATTAGTGAAGGTGCTTCCTATTCGGAACAATTTGGTTCGATTGTCGGTTCGCCAGTAACAACATTAATCGGTCTGTTCCTATTTACCATCATTAACATATTAGTCGTATCTTCCGGTGTACAAAACGGTATTGAAAAAGCGAATAAATATATGATGCCTTTATTATTTGTGTTTTTTATTATTTTAGTTATTCGTTCATTGACGTTGCCTGGTGCAATGGAAGGTGTATCATTCTTCCTGAAGCCTGATTTCTCTAGTATTACAAGAGAATCAGTATTATATGCACTTGGACAGTCTTTCTTTTCATTAGCCGTCGGATTTTCATGTATGGTAACGTATAGTTCATATCTGAAAAAAGACGTTAGTTTGACTTCATCTGCAAGTTCCGTAGTAGGGATGAATTTATTTGTATCGTTACTAGCAGGTTTAGCTATTTTTCCAGCAGTATTCGCGTTCGGGCAAGAACCGGCAGCGGGACCGGAATTACTCTTCATGGTGTTGCCAGCAGTCTTTTCGCAACTTCCGCTAGGGCAAGTATTCTTAGCGTTATTCTTAATTTTGTTCTTGTTTGCGACATTGACATCTTCGTTTAGTTTGTACGAAATTATTGTGGCAGCGATGACAGCGAGTGGTAAGCGTACACGTAAGTCTGTGACTTGGTTAATTGGTGCGGTTGTATTCATAGCTGCAATTCCTTCTGCTTTGTCTTCTAGTACGTTGTCAGGGTTGCTACTATTCGATAAGAGTGTTTTTGATGCGACAGATTACTTGGTCAGTAATATTTTGCTGCCAGCTGGAAGTTTGCTGATTGCATTATTTATTGTTCATAAGATGGATCAAGTGTTAGTGCGTGATGAATTTACACAGTATAATACGAAATCTATAGGTTTTTATCCACTCTGGCACTTTTTAATGAAGTGGGTAGTCCCATTGACTATTATTGTAGTGTTCTTAAATACGCTTGGGATTGTGAAGTAAAGTCGTTGTGCAAAGGGGAGTGGCATCGTTGGCCTGTATCCCCTCTGCAACGGAAATTCCAAATCACTCTGTACTTGTTCATTTGAATATACTAATCAGGCTCCCTAATATAGGAGTCTTTTTTCTATGTAAGAATAAGAGTTACTATTGGATTTATTTGACTTAAATCTATTTGAATTGTATAATACCTATTAAACATGTTGGAATAATATACTTACATGAGAGTAGGGAAGAAATGCAAAAAATGATCACGATTCGTTCTGGGGAAAATAATTTGTCGGGTGCGTTGCATCTGCCTGAATATAGAAAAGAAGCTATACCTTTGCTTATATTTATCCATGGGTTCGTAGGTAGTAAAGTAGGGGAACATCGTTTGTTTGTTAAAGCCGCTCGTTATTTCACAGAGCATGGATATGGGGTATTCCGCTTTGACTTTAGCGGTTGTGGTGAAAGTGACGGAGATTATGCAGATGTGACATTGACTAATCAATTAAAGGAAGTACAGGATGTCATCGATTATTTAAGTTCGTTTCGCGGTATAGATAAAAGCCGGATTTCATTAGTAGGACACAGTATGGGAGGGGCAGTTGCGTCGCTAACAGCAGCGAGTGATTCACGTATTAAACAACTGATTCTCTGGTCACCGGTAGGTACACCATACGAAGATATAATGGGAATTCTTGGACCAAAAGCAGTTCATGAAATTATAAGGCAAGGCAGTCATGATTATCACGGATTTATGATCAGCCAAACTTTTCTTAAGGATTTGAAAAGACATCAACCTATCGAAGCGATTCGTTCATTTACCGGACCTGTTCATATTGTTCATGCAAAAGAAGATGAACAAATATCAAAAGAACATGCGAGACAATACGTAAATTCACTCAATAAGCGCTTGAACGGAGAGCGAGTAATTGAACAATATATTGAACAGGCTGATCACACATTTTCAAGTTATTCTTTTGAAAATGAATTGTTTGATAAAAGCTTGACGTGGCTTGAAAGAAATTCAGTAAAACAGCTTGCATTGTAACCATAAATTGATAAATACCTTCTGCATAAGAGAATTGCAGGAGGTATTTTTAATAAAAAACATGACTTTTAGAACATATTGTAGTTAGCAAGTTTACCGTGATTTAAGGTAGGGAATAGTAATACAAAGCGAGGGATGCAATATGTTTAAGCCACTGACTATTATAATAATTTTGGTTGTTTGTAGCATGACTAGTACTACTACCTCTTCGTCTGTTCAAGCAACACAACCAACGGGCACAATTAGTGTTGTGTCATTTGATGGATTGGGTTATCAAGACGCACAGAGATACATAGATAAAGGAATCATGTTGAATTTAGAGAGCTTTCAAAAAGAGGCTGCCTATGCGACGGATTTCATTACAGTTACACCATCATTGACTGCGCCATCACATGCCACACTGGCAAGCGGTGCAGCACCTTCCAAGACGGGGATTGTGAGTAATCAGTTCCACTCGACAGGTGAAAAAGTAAAAGATGATCAAAGCGGATTTGCACAAACGTTAGGCGTTACACCTATATGGAAAGAAGCGAGAAATCAAGGAAAAGTAACAGCGACAGTCTCTTTCCCCGATTCGAATCCTGAGAATGCCTCTGCTGCTACGTACGCTGTTTATTCAGGTGGGACCTTAGCAGATTCGAAACTTCATAATTTGAAATTTTCACCTATAGAAGATCAACGTGTTAAACAATTAACTGCAACTACCACAACAGAAGTGGAAGAAGCGGTGATTACATTAGATATAAAGAATTCACCATCCCAACAATTATATGTGTTGCGAATAGATGAGGAAGAACCGGAACTCTATATTTCAATGGATCCCAAACAAATAGGAGAAAAAGTATCAGCAAACGACTGGAACGGTATCGTGCTAGACCTACCAGACTTTGATAGTGCAGGATTCTATATAAAACTAAAAGAGGATCCTGCAGGTAAAGATAGGCTACAATTATTTCAAGGTACTGTAATGGGAGGTCTGTACAAGGGACCTGACCAATTCACGGACGAGATAGAATCTAAATTTGGATTTTATCCCGCGGCTGATGAGATAGATGCCTTCAAAAAAGGAGATATTACAAGAGAAGAATATGAACAAGTAGGCGAACGTTTCGCAAATTGGGTGACGGATGTCAGCTTATATATTAAAGACCACTATCAACCAGACTTATTATTTTATTATTATCCGGTTGTAGATACTGAACTGCATAACTTTTTATTGAGAGAACCTGCCCAACCAGGATATGATTTATCGAATGTGTTGGAGAAAGAGAAGTATGTTAGCTGGGCATTTGGACAAGCGGACCGAGCGATTGGGCGAATCAAAAACAATCTTAACCCTGATGATCACTTATTGATTGTTTCAGATCATGGGTTGGAACCAATTCACACGAGGCTTTCACCGAATAAAGAGCTTGAAAAAGCCGGACTGCTTGTAAAAGATGAAAAAGGAAATGTGGATACATCTAAGACGAAAGCATATGCGGAAGCAAGTGGAACCATTGCGCATGTGTATGTAAATTTAAAAGGCAGAGAGAAAAATGGAATTGTAAAAGAAGAGGAATACGAACAAGTAAAGAATGAAATTGTATCAGTTTTTACCGATAAGACCGTTTTTTCTGCCCTTTCACAAAATCCTGAAAGAGTAGCTCATCCTATTTTGAGTTGGCTCACTGGTAAAGCGGATCTAGCCTATACTTATCCGGTACCTTCAGTCTTATCTAAGCAGAAGAATATCGAGATCTCACCGTATGAAGCGGTTTGGACAGAAGAACAAGAGGAATATGCAACTTTTAGTAATGATAATAGCGGTGATGTATTCTTATCTGCTGCTCCAGGATACTTAATGGGAAAAGATGCGAAAATTGCTGTCGAACCGACCCAAGAATTGGGGAGTCATGGTGGTAATCCTGAGCGTTTGCCATTACATCCTATTCTATTTGCATCAGGTCCCAAAATTTCAAGCGGCGAAATTAGCGAAAGAATAACGATGACCGATATTGCACCAAGTCTATATAAACTACTAGATTTAAAAGCTCCAGAATTTATAGATGGTCAAGCCATTTGGTAAGGGAAATAATTATGCAGTTAAAAGAGTAGCATAACATTAGAAAAATCCGAAATTTTAAGAAGTGCGTAGGTATCAACTTTCCTAATGCACTTCTTTTTTTATTGCCATATTCTCTCACTATATTATTTTATGAAAAAAGCATCTTGCGTTTAATCAGAATAAAAGTATAATAATGATTAATGAGTTATTTCAGAAAAAAGGAAAAAGGTGAGTAAATGAACAAAAGAAAGAAATTACTTGAAGTTAAAGATTTGCAAACGACCTTTTTCACGGATTCAGGAGAAATACCAGCAGTAGATCATGTGGACTTCTATGTGAGAGAAGGAGAAGTCTTAGGGATTGTTGGAGAATCAGGTTGCGGAAAGAGTGTCACCTCTTTATCTATCATGCAGTTAGTTCCAAGTCCGCCAGGGAAAATCACTGGAGGTGAAATCCTCTTTGAAGGGCAAGATCTCTTAAGAAAAACGGAGAAGGAAATGAGAGAGATTCGTGGGAATGACGTCGCAATGATCTTTCAAGAGCCTATGACTTCATTGAATCCACTTTTCACAATAGGCAATCAGATGTCTGAAGCCATTTCACTTCATCAGAAAAAATGGTCGAAAAAGCAAATTAAGGACCGAGCAATCGAAATGTTGAAACTAGTCGGACTACCCCGCTCTGAAGAAATTATGAAGGAATATCCTCATCAGTTATCCGGTGGTATGCGACAGCGTGTCATGATTGCAATGGCGCTTGTATGCGATCCGAAAGTACTCATTGCCGATGAACCTACAACAGCACTTGATGTAACTATTCAAGCACAAATCCTAAAATTGATGCGAGAGTTGAACGAGCGCATGAATACAGCGATTTTACTCATCACGCATGACTTAGGAGTGGTGGCTGAAACTTGTGAACGTGTCGTAGTCATGTATGCAGGACAAGTTATTGAAGAAGCCCCAACCGAAGTAATTTTTAAAAATCCTTGTCACCCTTATACACGCGGACTGATTCAGTCTGTACCAGATATGCGAGATAAAAAAGATCGTCTCTATTCGATTCCAGGTAACGTGCCAAAACCCGGATCCATTGATAGAGGATGTAGATTCGCAGCGAGATGTGAAAGCGCTTTCTCGAGGTGTTGGGTAGAAACACCGGAATTATACCGAAACTCCGAAAATCATCAAACTAGATGCTTTTTATATGACGAACAAGAAGGAGTGACGGGTGCTAATGAACAAACCACTGCTAAGAGTTGAAGGATTGAAAAAATACTTCCCAATTCGCAAAGGATTGATTGGTAAAACAGTAGGTCATGTCAAAGCAATCGATAATGTTTCGTTTCATGTAAATGAGGGAGAGACGCTCGGCATAGTAGGAGAAAGCGGTTGCGGTAAATCGACGACAGGACGGACGATTATGCAGTTGCTGGAACCGACAGAAGGAGTCGTCGAATTCCAGGGGAAAGATTTGACGAAGCTCTCTGCTAATGATATTCGAGCGGTTCGTCGAGACATCCAAATGGTCTTCCAAGATCCTTATGCTTCATTGAATCCTCGTCATACAATCGGCAAGATATTAGAAGAACCATTGATTGTCCATGGTGGTGGCAATGCAAAAGAACGACGTGAAAAAGTCGTAGAGTTCCTAAAAATTGTCGGTTTGAGTGAATATCACGCAAAACGTTATCCTCACCAATTTAGTGGAGGGCAGCGTCAGCGAATTGGAATTGCCCGCGCTTTAATGACGAATCCCAAATTGATTATTGCAGATGAACCTGTGTCTGCACTTGACGTATCCATTCAGGCGCAAGTATTAAACTTAATGCAGGATTTACAAAAGGAATTCAACTTGACGTATATCTTCATTGCACATGATCTTGGTGTTGTACGCCATATCAGTGATCGTGTGGCAGTAATGTACTTGGGGAAGATTGTGGAGATTACAGAAAGTGAAGAGCTATATGCAAACCCCCTCCATCCGTATACACAGGCTTTATTGTCTGCGGTACCTGTACCAGATCCAAATTACAAGAAGGAACAAATCATTATTGAAGGGGATATGCCAAGCCCAGCGAATCCGCCAAGCGGTTGTGCATTCCACACTCGCTGCCCTTTTAAAATGGATGTGTGTACGAAAGTAACCCCTGTATTAGCAGAGGAGAAAGCTGGTCATTCTGTTGCTTGCCATCTTTATTCAACGGAAAGCAACGATGATATAGAAAGAAAAAAACAATTGGAGGGATCTGTATGAGAAAAGGGAAACTGTGGTCGTTCGCGTTGATCATGCTTCTTATCTTATCGACTGCTTTGGCGGCTTGTTCAGGCAGCGATGATAATGAAGGCAGTGGCGACAAGGACAAAGACGCTGCAGATAAAGGCGGCAGTGAGAACAAAACATTAGTATTTGGTCGAGGTGGAGATTCAACATCTCTTGACCCATCCCGTGTAACAGAAGGGGAAACATTTAAAGTAACAGTGAATTTATTCGAAACGTTATTAAACTTTGGGGAGCAGGATACGACGGTTCAACCAGGTCTTGCTAAAGAGTATGACACAAGTGAAGATGGATTGACGTATACATTCCAATTACAAGAAGGCGTGAAATTCCATGATGGCACTGATTTTAATGCAGAAGCAGTCGTAAAGAACTTTGAGCGTTGGGCGAATGGGGATTCAGATACATTCCCATACTACAACTCTATGTTTGGTGGATTTAAAGACGATGAAGAGCACGTAATTGAATCTGTTAAAGCAGATGGAGAATCCACAGTGATTATTACATTGAAGCGTCCACAAGCACCATTCTTGAAAAATCTTGCGATGAGTATGTTCGCTATTTCAAGTCCTGAAGCTTTTGAAAAGGGTGATGATGAGTATGAGCGTAACCCAGTAGGGACAGGTCCATTCAAGTTTGTAGAGTGGAAGCCAAATGAAACCATTACAATTGAAAAGAACGAAGAATACTGGCAAGAAGGGTTACCAAAATTGGATCGCATCATTTTCCAAGCCATTCCTGATAACTCTGCTCGTCTGAACGCTTTACTATCTGGTGAAATTGATTTAGCAGATGGGATCAATCCAGCTGATGGAGTAAAGATTGAAGACAATGATGCATTGCAGTTGTTCGAGCGTCCTTCCATGAACGTAGGATACCTCGGATTAACAGTAACTCGTGAGCCATTTGATAAAAAAGAAGTTCGTCAGGCGATGAACTATGCAATCGATAAACAATCTATTGTCGATTCATTCTTTGAAGGACGTGCCGAAGTGGCGAAAAATCCAATGCCTTCATCTATTTCAGGTTATAACGAAGATGTAGAAGCATATGCATATGATCCTGAAAAAGCTAAAGAACTATTGAAAGAAGCAGGTCTTGAAGACGGATTTGAAATGGAACTTTGGGCAATGCCAGTTCCACGTCCATATATGCCGGACGGAACGAAAGTAGCGGAAGCTATTCAAAGCAATTTGGCTGATGTGGGTATTAAAGCGAAAATCGTTTCTTATGAGTGGGCGACTTACCTAGATAAGGCGAGCAAAGGGGAAGCAGATGCTTTCATGCTTGGTTGGACTGGGGATAATGGAGACGCAGACAACTTCCTATATGTACTATTAGATGAAGACAATATCGGAAGTAATAACTACACGTACTTTAAGAACGACGAAACACATAAGCTATTCCTAGAAGCACAAACAGAAGTAGACGAAGACAAGCGTATCGAGTTGTATAAGCAAGCACAGGAAATTCTTCACGAAGAAGCTCCATGGGTACCACTTGCGCACTCCATCCCATTGTTAGGTGGAGCGAAGGAACTGACAGGGTTTGTTCCGCATCCAACTGGTTCTGATTTGTTGTCGAACGTAGAATTCAAATAAGTAATACGTAAATTACATGACGGAAGAAGAGGGAGAAGCCAGTATTCTCCCTTTCTTTGATTAATACATGATAAGCCGGAGGGGTGAAAGAGTTGTTCAACTATACGATTAAGAGGCTTTTACAGCTAATTCCTGTCCTGCTTGGTATGACCTTTTTAGTTTTTATGTTGATTCGTGCAATTCCTGGTAATCCAGCACAAGTAATTTTAGGACAACAAGCAACAAAAGAAGCAGTAGAAGCCTTGACGATCAAGCTAGGTCTTGATCAACCATGGTATACACAATACTTCAGTTATCTTGGCGGGATTTTAAAAGGTGATTTAGGAGAATCCATGCGTACACGCCTTCCTGTAGCAGACGAAATTTGGCCTTATTTAGCAGCTACATTGGAGTTGGCATTATTTGCGATGATTATCGCAGTCGTTGTAGGGGTGAATGCCGGTATTATTTCTGCTTGGTTCCAAAATTCATGGTTTGACTATTCAGCGATGGTACTAGCACTAGTTGGTGTTTCCATGCCGATCTTCTGGTTAGGGTTAATGGGGCAGTGGGCATTTGCAATCGAATTGCAATGGTTGCCGACAACTGGACGTGAAAATGTCCGTGATCCTGTATCCGCTATAACCAATTTATACATAATTGACACGCTTATCCAGGGCAGATTTGATCAATTATGGGTAGTTATTAAACACTTGATCTTACCTGGACTAGCGCTTGCAACCATTCCGATGGCGATTATCGCCCGAATGACGCGTTCAAGCATGCTAGAAGTGATGCGTTCAGACTATATTCGTACAGCACGAGCAAAGGGTCAGAAAATGTTTTGGGTAGTATATAAGCATGCATTAAAAAATGCAATCATTCCTGTTTTGACAGTTATCGGTCTGCAAATTGGTCTACTCTTGGGTGGAGCTATTCTGACGGAAACCATCTTCGCTTGGCCTGGAATTGGACGTTATATCTATGACGCAATCAACTTTAGAGATTATCCTGTTATTCAATCGGGCATTCTCATCGTGGCATTTATCTTTGTCATGATTAATCTGATCGTCGATTTACTATATGGACTGATCGATCCGAGGATTAAGTATGATTGAGGAAGGAGGAATAGTTCATGTCAGAATTTATGCCTAAGGTAGACGGGGTAGCAGAAGCAAAGTTAGAAAAAACAACAGGACCTTGGCGGGAAGCTTGGGTAGGTTTTCGCAAAAGTAAAGTAGCTGTCGTAGGCGCATTTATTGTCATATTCTTTATTTTGCTTGCACTCTTTGGTCCTCTTGTCACAAAAGAAGGCATCAACGAACAATTAATGACAGATCGACTGCAACCTCCTTCTTCGGAGTATTGGTTTGGAACGGATGATTTCGGACGTGATATATTCTCACGCATTATTCATGGTGCGCGTATTTCATTGTCTGTTGGATTCTTCTCGGTCGTTGGTTCAATTGTAGTGGGGAGTTTCCTTGGGATCATAGCGGGTTATTACGGTCGCTGGATCGATACTATTATCTCTAGAATATTCGATATTATGCTTGCTTTCCCTTCTATTTTATTGGCTATTGCGATTGTATCTGTATTGGGACCCAGCTTACGTAACGCATTGATTGCTATTGCAATTATTAACGTACCAAACTTCGGGCGTTTAATACGATCCAAAGTATTGAGTATTAAAGAGGATGAATATATTACAGCGGCAAAAGCAATTGGTATGAAAGACTTCAGAATTCTGTTTTCGCATATTTTGCCTAACTCGATGGCGCCTGTCATCGTACAAGGTACATTGGCCATTGCCACAGCTATTCTTGAAGCAGCGGCACTCGGATTTCTAGGGTTAGGGGCAGAAGCTCCATACCCTGAGTGGGGAAAGATGTTAGCCGACTCCAAAGATTACTTGCAAAATGCTCCCTGGACAATGATTTTCCCTGGGCTTGCGATTATGCTGACTGTACTAGGCTTTAACTTAATGGGTGATGGCTTACGAGATGCCTTGGATCCGAAAATGAAGAGTTAAGCTGTTTTTTATGATGGATATAATCTGAAAAATGTAATAGGTAGGGGAGAGTCTTATTTACAGACTCTCCCCTATCTTTTTTTAGTACTAATAGGTGATAATTTTCGTTTTGATGATAAACCAGTTTATTTGAACTGGAATTAGGGAAAGATTATAACAAATTGATTATGGAAAGAGGTGGAGACACTGAATAAAGTATTTACTGTCATGGCATTTACAGGAGTACCTTTAGTATTTATAGCATCATTCTTGAATTGGTCAGATTTATGGATGTTTGCATTGTGTTGTTACAGTATTATTGCCCTTGCTGGATTCATTGGAAGAGCAACAGAAAGTTTAGCGATTGTCAGTGGACCACGAATCGGTGGTTTATTAAATGCAACATTCGGTAATGCAGTTGAACTTATTATTTCTATCTTTACTTTGAAAGCTGGATTAATTGCAATCGTACTGGCATCGTTGACAGGTTCAGTATTAGGAAACTTATTATTAGTTCTTGGTCTATCGTTTTTCGCAGGTGGTATTAAGCATAAAAGACAGAATTTTAATATTTTTGATGCCCGGTTTAATTCTGCATTATTGATTTTTGCCATTGTCGTGGCATTTGTGATTCCGGAAGTCTTCTCGATGACGATGGATACTAAAACTGGATTGAATTTGAGTATCGGTATTTCTATCATACTCATCCTGATTTATTTGGCAGGTCTGGTATTTAAGTTATTTACACATCGTGGCGTATTCGGTACCGAAACTCATGAGACAGAAGAAGTGCCAGAGTGGACAAAGAAGAAATCTATAGTGGTACTATTAGTTGCAACAGTAGCTGTTGCATTTGTTTCAGAAAAGCTTGTGCATACATTTGGGACGCTAGGTGAGAAGTTTGGCTGGTCAGAGTTGTTTATCGGTGTCATCATCGTCGCAATCGTTGGTAACGCGGCAGAGCATTCTTCTGCAATTACATTGGCGATGAAAAATAAAATGGATGTATCGGTAGAGATTGCAATCGGTTCTACATTGCAGGTCGCAATGTTTGTCACACCGGTGCTGGTACTGATATCGTTAATGATGCCTACTGCAATGCCACTTGTATTCACGTGGCCAGAGTTGATCGCGATGATTACCGCCACATTACTAGTCGTCAATATATGTCATGACGGAGAGTCAAATTGGTTCGAGGGACTCGTGCTATTTTCAGCCTATCTAATTATGGGGATTGGATTCTTCTTACTGTGAGTAGTAAGTATTAGGTTTAAGAGCAGGATAGAGGTAAGTAACGTTGATCTGCGTTCCAGGCGGACGCGTTCGGGAGGGCCCGCGGTGAACCAACTAGTCGCGGTGCTCCTTTAGTTGTTTCACCTGATCGGGCTGATCCTCCCCGAGTCGCCGCCTTCCACTTCGATCAACTGGTGTTATCTTCTGATGATCGCGAGTGGAATGAAAAACTTATGTACTATTCTAACTTGAACTGGAATATAAAAAGTATCAGTGTGTTGATTGGTAATTCTAATGAAACCTTAAACTATTATAGACTTTTACACATTACTTATTTGTATCAAAGTGTAAAAACCCGATTTGCATTTTTCAGCGAATCGGGTTTTTACGTCTTAAACGAAATAGTCGAATGGAGTAAAGAAAATGATGTAATTTTGATTAGTAGTTATGAACTTGAACTCCACTTTCTAAAATCAGAAAAAGACACCAGATGATTGTAGTGGAAGGTGGCGACTCTTGATGGATAAGCGTGCGCCTTGAGACCCCGCAGTAGCGAAGCGGCCCAAGCCACGTCCTTGGGAAAGCGTCCGCCTGGAACGTAGATCAACTTGCTCTCACTTTTCCCACTCACTACTCTTAAGACAACCGCTGCCTAAAATCCTCATAACCAAATTGCTTCACTACGTTGATTTCATCATTGGCAGTATGAAGGACAATCGATGGCAAATTAACGCCATTAAACGTATTGTTCTTCACCATCGAATAATGTGCCATGTCGCAAAATACCAGTCGATCGCCAGGTTGTAATGGCTGATCGAATGAATAATCCCCAATTACGTCCCCAGCAAGACAAGTTGGCCCTCCTAATCTATAAGTATGGGCTTTTTCATTTGGCATACCTGCCCCGATAATCTCCGGACGATAAGGCATCTCCAGAACATCTGGCATATGGCAGGAAGCCGAAGTATCGAGAATAGCAATGTCCATACCATTATGCATCGTATCAAGTACTGTCGAGACGAGGAAGCCGGTGTTTAGCGCAACGGCTTCGCCCGGCTCTAGGTAAACGTCAAGATTATATTTATCTTGCATGAAACGAATGCAACGGATTAATGTCTCCAGATCGTAATCAGCACGAGTGATATGGTGACCGCCACCGAAGTTGATCCATTTCATCTTCTGTAAATGGGGGCCGAATTCTTCGTCGATGATTTGGATCGTCCGCCACAACGTATCAGAGTTTTGCTCGCACATCGTATGGAAGTGCAGGCCACTAATACCTTCGAGTTCATCAGCTTCGAAATTATCTAACGTAACACCGAATCGTGAATAGGTGAAGCAAGGATTGTACATATCGACTTCAATCTCAGAGTATTCAGGATTGATGCGGATTCCGCATTCAATCGACTTTTCCTGCTTTTGAACTTGGCTCTTGAACTGCTTCCACTGCGCAAATGAATTGAATACCAAATGATCAGAGTAACGAAGGATTTCCTCAAACTCGTTTTCTTGAAAAGCGGGGGCATACGTATGTACTTCTTTCCCCATTTCTTCAAAGCCAAGACGCGCTTCAAATACACCACTTGAAGTAACGCCATGCAAATACTGTCCGATTAACGGATAGACTGCAAACATCGAAAATCCTTTTTGTGCAAGTAAGATCTTGCATCCTGTTTGATCGGTAACGAATTTCATTTTTTCTAAGTTAGCAATCAGTAATTTTTCATCAACGACATAACTAGGCGATGGGACTGCTTGTACATCAAAGTTCATACTATTCTCCTCAGTCTATTAAAGTTGGATTGAAATCTTCATGCCAAGGTAAACCATACTCATTCAACGCATCCATGAATGGATCCGGATCGAACTCTTCAATATTGAAGACACCTGGCTTTTTCCATTTGCCTGTTAACATCATCATTGCACCGATCATAGCTGGAACACCTGTTGTATAGGAAATAGCTTGTGATCCCACTTCACGATAACACGCTTGATGATCACAAATATTGTAAACATAATACGTTTTTGGCTCACCGTTTTTCGTGCCTTGATAGATACAACCAATATTCGTTTTTCCTTTCGTACGTGGTCCTAGCGAAGCGGGGTCCGGTAGTACAGCTTTCAGGAATTGCAGTGGAACGATTTGCTGACCTTCAAAATCAATCGGTTCAATGGACGTCATTCCCACATTTTCAAGTACACGCAAATGCATCAAATACTTTTCGGAAAACGTCATCCAGAAACGAATTTTATTTACACCGGTAATATTTTTCGCCAATGATTCAAGTTCCTCGTGGTATAGCAAGTAGACGTCTTTTGGTCCGATTTCAGGTAGATCATAAACGCGTTTCACTTCAAGAGGTTCTGTTTCCACGAACTCTCCATTTTCATAATAGCGTCCGTTAGCTGTGATTTCACGGATATTGATTTCTGGGTTAAAGTTCGTTGCAAAAGGATACCCGTGGTCGCCTGCATTGGCATCGACAATATCAATCGTATGGATTTCATCGAAGTAATGCTTCAATGCATATGCGGAGAACACACCTGTTACACCAGGATCGAAACCACTGCCGAGCAATGCAGTTATACCTGCTTCTTCAAACTTCTCTTTATACGCCCACTGCCATTTATATTCGAATTTCGCTGTATCAAGTGGCTCGTAGTTCGCAGTATCCAAATAATCCACTTTTGTTTCAAGACATGCATCCATAATCGTCAAATCCTGATAAGGCAATGCGACATTAATGACGATATCCGGTTTAAATTCATTGATTAACGCGACGAGTTCAGGCACGTTATCTGCATCCACTTGAGCTGTTTGGATTTTTGTTTGTCCACCGTCAAGCTTTTCTTTCAAAGCATCACATTTTGATTTCGTACGACTTGCGATACAGATTTCTTCAAATACATCGGGTACCTCACAACACTTATGCACGACGACACTTGCTACGCCACCAGCTCCAATAATTAATGCTTTTCCCATTAAAGACACCACCAATTTAGTTATTTTTATTTATAGCAATCGTTAATTCACGTAACACTTTACAAGCCACGGCTGTTGATGTGCCGCTTTGATCGTAGATAGGAGACAGTTCGTTGATATCACAGGCAACAATATTCAAACCGCTGACCGTCAAAATGGCTTGTAGCAACTCAACAAAGCTTACGCCACCCGCTTCCGGTGTACCGGTTCCAGGGAAGACGGAAGGATCCAGTACGTCTAGATCAATCGTCAAATAGACGGGTTTATCTTGTAGTTTTTCAACCGTATCTTCAAGTCCATCAAAATTAAACTTATTCATAAAAACATGCTGCTTAGCCGCCCATTCGAATTCTGGACGATCACCAGAACGAATACCGTATTGGAATATTTTGTTATCCCCGAGCAGGTCCCAGATTCTGCGAATTACTGTAGCGTGAGACAGGCGTTGATCTAAATAATGTTCACGCAAGTCTGTATGTGCATCGAATTGGATTACATGTAAATCCGGATACAATTTTGCTACAGCACGTACAGCTCCCAGAGTGACTAAATGTTCGCCACCAATCATGCAGGGGAGTTTCCCATCCTTCAAAATAAGTGAAGTGAATTCTTCAATTTGCTCTAAAGCATGCTCGGTATTACCAAAACTAAGTTCTAGATCGCCACCGTCGAATAATGTGTAATCCGTCAAATCGGCTTCTTGATAAGGACTGTATGTCTCAAGACCGAATGATTCGCTTCGCATCGCTTTACTGGCAAATCGCGTACCAGGACGAAATGATGTGGTGGAATCAAATGGGGCACCGAAAATTACGAATGATGCCTCCTCGTAGTCTGCTTCGAACCCTAGAAATGTTTCTATATTTTTATTTAGCATGGGTCAGCAACTCCTTAACATAATTCGGCAAGGCGAATGAGCCGACATGAAGTTTTGTATTATAATATTTTGTTTGCAAACCAAGTGTATTCCATGCATCAGCATCCAGATCTTCTATCGGGTCATATTTCTTGGAAGCAAATCCGAACAGCCAGTGCCCCGATGGATAGGTTGGAATATGTGCTTGATAGACTTTGGAAACGGGGAAGAACCCCATAATACTTTTATGTGCTCGCTGCATACCGCGTGCATCTTCGGTGTAAAATGGACTTTCATGCTGATTCACAAGAATGCCTTGTTCATTCAAAGCTTTATAGCAATTGCCATAAAACTCTTTCGTGAAGAGACCTTCACCTGGGCCGAATGGATCGGTGGAATCGACAATGATCAAATCATAGGCATTTTCTTGCTGACGGACGAATTTCAGACCGTCTTCAAAATAAAGTGTAACGCGCGGATCAGTCAGTTGAGCTGCGGTTTGTGGTAAAAACTTCTGGCATATTTTCACAACTTGCTCATCAATCTCCACCATATCGATTTGTTTGATCGATGGATAGCGCGTCAATTCGCGTACGGTACCACCATCACCTGCACCGATAACTAACACGTTTTGAATGGATGGGTTGGTAGCCATCGGCACGTGAACAATCATATCGTGATAAATGAATTCGTCTTTCTCTGTCACCATGACATAACCATCTAATGTCAAAATTTTACCAAACTCTGTCGTTTGGAAGACATCAATTTTCTGGAATTCACTCGTCGCAGTATATAGATGTTCTTCGACGCGAAAAGAAAAGCGTGTGTGAGGTGAATGATCTTCAGTAAACCATAGATTCATCGGACGTCCTCCTTTACTACATTAATCCAATCAACTTTTGCATCCTCGGTACCGGTTAAGAAACAACCTTTATCCTTACAATAATTGATGTATTCAATTATTTCGGTTGTGATTCGTTCCCCGGGTGCCACAATTGGAATGCCAGGTGGATAGCACATGACGAATTCGCTTGCCACATGTCCCGAAGACTCAGATAACAATAATGTATCTTTATCTGCGTAAAATGCTTGTTGAGGCGATTGAACAATTTGAGGATTGATATATTCATGATCGAATAAAGTGCCAGGATCCTTTTTAAAACGCCGGTTTATTTCTGCTAATGCTGCGACTAATCGTTCAAGATCCAGTGTACGGTCTCCGACTGAAATATAAGCGAGGATATTGGCTACGTCGCCGAACTCGATTTGGATATCGTATTCATCGCGTAAAATATCATACACTTCAATGCCAGCCAATCCCATTTGGCGCGTATGAATCGACAATTTGGACTCATCGAAATCATAAACAGTATCGCCGTTGATTAGCTCTTTAGAATATGCATAGTAGCCGCCGATCTGATTGACTTCATCACGTGTATACTGCGCCATCGTGATCACCTTATCGAAGATTTCCTGCCCGTGTAGTGCCAGGTTCTTACGTGAAATATCTAGTGACGACATCAATAGATAAGAACCGCTCGTAGTTTGCGTCAAGTTAACAATCTGTCGCGTATAGCCTTCACTTACTTCATTGTTGATTAATAAAAATGAGCTTTGCGTTAAAGATCCACCTGATTTATGCATGCTAATAGAAGCCATATCCGCACCGACGGACATTGCGGAAGCAGGCAATTTATCATTAAAATAAAAATGCGTACCGTGTGCTTCATCCACTAACACCAACATACCGTGTGCATGTGCTAGATCAGTAATGGCTTTCATATTGGAGCAGATCCCATAATAAGTCGGATTATTAATGAGAATTGCCTTTGCATCGGGATGATCCATGATTGCTTTCTTTACTTCCTCCACCGCCATGCCGAGTGGAATGCCGAGTTCTTTCTGTACTCCTGGATTCACATAGATGGGAATAGCACCACTTAAGATCAAGGCATTGATTGCACTGCGATGAACATTTCGCGGCATGATAATTTTCTCACCCGATTTACAAGCAGTCATGACCATTGCTTGTACGGCAGAGGTCGTCCCGTTCACGAGCAGGAAAGCGTGCTTCGCGCCAAACGCGTCCGCAGCCAACTCTTCAGCTTCCCGTATGACAGAAACGGGGTGACATAAATTATCAAGAGGTTTCATGGAATTCACGTCGTGTTGTAAGCAAGTATCCCCGAGAAAATCTACAAGCTCCTTATTGCCACGACCGTGTTTATGTCCGGGCACATCAAAAGGAACGACACGTGCTTCTTGATATTGCTGCAATGCTTCCATAATAGGAACGCGATGTTGTGATAATTTCAATGGTCTCTCCTCACTCGTTTTCATAGACGTTGGAACCGCTGTAGATTTCAATCATCTCTTTGCGAAGATTATGAGAGATTTGAAGGCGTTCTTTTGGCGGTAATTCTGAAACATCTTTGTTGAATAAATAATCTTGTAAATCAATCTCTTTAATGAGTAATTTTGTATGGAAGATATTCGCTTGGTAAACATTTATATCGATCGCATCATACCTTTGCAATGTTTTCTCGTCAATGAAGTCTTGAATGGATGTAATTGCATGATCCATAAAGAGTTTTTTGCCGTCGACTGACCGTGTAAATCCACGCACACGATAATCCGCGGTAATAATATCCGAATCAAAGCTTCCGATCAGGTAGTCGAGCGCGTTCAATGGAGAAATCTCTCCACATGTCGACACATCTATATCAACTCGAAATGTCGCAATGGAGTTATCGGGATGATATTCGGGATACGTATGGACGGTCACGTGGCTTTTGTCTAAATGACTGACGACAGAATCTTTATCCGGCAAGATGGGAATCGCACCTTGATTACAAGAAGGATCAATTTGTGATGCAGGGAACTTTTCCTCTGAAATCATCAACGTTACACTAGCGCCTTGTGGGTCGTAATCTTGTTTACTGACATTCAATACATGCGCACCAATCATCTCTGTGACATCGTAAAGGATTTTTGTTAACCGTTCCGAATTGTATTGCTCATCTATATAGGCGATATACTCACTTTGCTCTCTTCTACTTTTTGCATAGCTCACATCGTAAATGTTGAAGCTAAGAGTTTTGGTGAGGTTGTTAAAGCCGTAGAGCTTCAGCTTATTTTCCAACCGTAACATCCGTCCTTTCCAAATAAAGTGTTTATAAGCATATTCACATAAAAAAGCCCCTTTCCAATCCACATGAAATAATACAAACATGACAGATTGGAGAGGGACCTTTACTCTGTTTCGCTTGTTGATATAAGAATAGGGATGTATTCTATTCCATTACATAACAGGTGATTGGATTGGCATAATGCTCAAGTACTCTTCCTAAATTAAAAAACTTATGAAATTGATTTCATTATAAAGGAAAAAGAATAAAAAATATATACTTTTTATTGAAAAATATTAGAAAACAGCGTTTTTATAGCAAATGATAAAATGCTTTGAATTGTCGGCAGAACGTCTTTACGATATGGTATATAAAACAATTACTACATTTTCTGGAGGTAATGAAATGAACGATACAACAGTGGAATATTTAGAACAAGTTCGACAAGATTTCGAAACAAGCCCTTTTTGGAAATTTGCTGGTCTGCAGACACAAAAATTAGAAGCGGGTCATGTGGAATTATATTTACCTTATCGTCAAGATTATGATAATGTACGCGGAACTATTCACGGTGGTATGTATATGTCCGTTCTCGATACGACGATGGGAATGCTTTGTCGTTCAATGGGTGCAAATGATGTTATGACGATTCAAATGACAACGCAATTCTTAAAGCCGGTCGTTCAGGAAGCGGTTTATTCAAAAGCTGCCATTATTAATAGAACACGCTCTACAGCTTTGGTTGAAGGAACACTATTCAATGAGAAGGACGAGTTAGTTGCTCATTGTACTGCTACGTTTAAGTTAAAGTGATTGTCGTGAACTGAGTAGTGATGTTTACCGGTAGTACAATAAAACAGCAGCCAAGCATAAAAGCGTGGCTGCTGCGTAGCGGATCATCCTTTTGGAAGGAACGTACCACAATCTGTTTCGGCTGAGTCTTTTGCTTTTTTACCTTTTCGAGAGATCACTTTGATTTCATCTGCACCACATTGATTACCCGATTCCCAAAAATGACAGTTCGTTACTTCACATAATACGTCTTTTGCCAATTGACCCACCTCCTTTTTACTAGCATATCCAGAAATACTGCATACATACAGGAGATGGAGAAGTAATACATTATGATAATTGTGGAGGAGAGTTCATGGTCACTGTACAAGATATTGCGACACCACGATTACAGAACTATTTGGAATTCGTGCGTGATCCGATTGCTTTCTTTATGCGAGTAGAGCCGCTTGGTGATGTGATTTCATTGAAGACGGGCATTTCCCCAACATTTGTGGTCAACAGTCCTGAAGCTATTCGGGAAATTTTGATTCGTCAAGATCAGTCATTTATTAAAGGACGAACAACGACCGTGTTGCAAAGAACAGTGGGAGAAGGTCTACTGACGACGGAAGGTGAGCGGCATGCGAAGCAGAAGAAATATATTCAACCAGCGTTTTATAAAGAGGTACTGGAACGCTATGCCTATTCCATCATTGACGAAACGGAGAAGTTAGTCGATCGACTTGAACATGAAGAGGAAGTAGATATACACACGGTTATGATGCGGTTGACATTATCAATCATTACACGAACAATGTTTTCGACAGATGTCTCGGCAGAAGAGAAAGAGCTTGCGGACGCCGTCACGACAACGATTGAGCAAAGTATCAAAATTTTATTTAGTCCTGTGATGATTCCAGCTTCTGTTCCGACTAAAGCCAATTTGAAGCATAAGGAAGCAATCCAGACACTTGAAGCAATGATTAGCGATGTGTTAATTGCTGCAAAAGAGCACCCTGGGTGGTTTAAAGATTCCTTGCTGGGCTTGATGATGGCGGTGACAGACGAGGATGGAAACAAATTGTCAGATAAAGAAGTGCGTGATCAGATGATGACGATGTTGCTTGCGGGACATGAAACAACAGCGAACTTATTGGGCTGGTTATTTGCTGAAATTGCGGGGCACTCAAAAGTAGAGAAACGTTTGTTGGTCGAATTGAATACTGCGGACATGACAGGGAGTCCATTTAATTGGATGCGGGAATTACCATATACACAGCAAGTTATTGAAGAAGGCTTGCGTCTTTATCCGCCTGCTTGGTTGATTTACCGCGAACTTAACGAACCTGTTGAGATGTTTGGAAGAACTTTCAAAAAGGGAAGCACGTTTATGATCTGTCCGTATGCGGTTCATCGAAATGAAGAGGTGTTCCCGAATCCTGGTGCATTTGACCCGGATCGGTTTGCAGCAGGTAATAAGTATGCGCCATTTAGTTATTTTCCATTTGGTGGCGGTTCCCGCAGTTGCATCGGTTCGCGATTTGCGATGCTCGAAGCGACTTTGATCATATCGGTACTTTATAAGAAGTTTATATTCCGTAATGTGCGACCACATGCGCCCGTTCCGGAACCGTTGATTTCATTGCGAATCAAAGATGGATGGCCTATGAAGTTAGAGAAGTCCCTTTAACCAACGCAAAACAAAAACAGCGATCATCCAGATGATCGCTGTTTTGCTATTAGATAAATACTACCGCATCTTTAGGAGTCGATAACTCGACGATGCGCTGTACTTCATCACCTTCAAGTGTTTCTTCTTTATATAGTGCATTGACTAACTCTTCAAATTGATATGCATGCTCTTTAATGAGCATTTCTGTTTTTTTTGCAGCTTGGTTAAATAGCATTTGCATTTTTTCTTCTTTTTCCGCTTTATTGAAGAGTAAAGAAAATCCTTCTTGGAACAAACCCGTATTCACCATACGCTCAAGAATATCCTTGGCCTGTTCCACATCGCCTCCAACGCCGATACTATGCTCACCCAAATATAGACGCTCTGCAATGCCACCTGCTAGGATCATACTGACTTGGTCGAGCAATTCGCTAGCTGTAGATAAATGCAATTCCTTTTGAATTGGGGCTACATAACCGAGTGCTTGACCTCTTGGAATAATGGTTGCTTTTCTAACCGAACCTGGCTTTGTAAGAGCAGCGACGATGGCGTGTCCGGATTCATGAATGGCTACACGACGCTTCGTTTCTTGGTCGCTTAATGTGCGTGCTGTATTTCCAAGGATTGTCCGGTCAATTGCAAAATCCAAATCATGCTTCTCGATTAATTTCCGACCTTCGCGAATGGCACGGCGGCTGGCTGTTTCGAACAAGCTGCTTATTTCTGCACCAGAAAAACCTGACGTGCTGTCTGCAAGTGTATCGAGAGACGCTGCTACATTAGGAGCCAACGTTTTGCCGTTTGTGTGGATATCGATAATTTCGCGACGTCCTTTTGTATCTGGCAATTGAACGTGAAACGTAAAGTCGATACGTCCTGGACGTAAGAAGGCATCATCCAGCATATCTTTTCGATTCGTAGCTGCAATGAATAACACACCGTCATTATCATTACCACCGTCAAGTTGAACAAGTAGTTCGGTTAACGTCTTTTCCGATTCTTCTCCACCATGTTCTTTTCTCTTTCCAGCCAATGCATCTACTTCGTCTATGAAGATAACAGCAGGGCGTTGTTTGCGGGCATTTTCAAAAAGTGTACGTACCCGTGAAGCTCCAACACCTACAAATAATTCTGTAAAGGCTGCTCCGCTAGAAGAATAAAAAGTAGCTCCTATTTCTTTTGCGATAGCTTGAGCTAGTAATGTTTTACCTGTTCCCGGAGGTCCATATAGTAAAATACCTTGAGGCAATGCAATGCCCATTTCATTTGCAACTTCAGGGTTTTTGAATACTTCTAACGTTTGGAGGATTTCTTCTTTCATTTCTTGAGGGATTCCACCAATATTGTCCATTGTAATATCAGGAAGAGGAGTCGCTTTTGACGCTTGATGCTTCATAGCCGACGCACCAATATTGAGCTTGCCTTTTTTATGCAGAATGAAAAGTGTCAAAAGAGCTGCCAGGACAAGCCCACCAAAAATCCAGCTACCCATCGAACTTGCTGCTTTATATTGATAAGTTACATTATATTTCTGTACCAAGTCATCCACTAATGTACTCTGTGGACGCACCATCGTGCTGTATGTTGTGTTATCTACAATGATTGATAATTTACCTTTGGCTGTTTCGTTTAATAAGACACTAGCATCTGATTGTTCAGCAATCAGTTTTTCCATCTGGGCAAAAGAAACTTCTTTTCCCCCAGTGGATTGTAAATAGTTCCAAGTGGCACCTGCAGCAATGGCCATGACAAAAAGGACTACGACAAAAATTTTTGATGCTAATTTTGAAATAGGCTTCAAGTTCAGCTCCAGCTCCTTTAGTGAATTACTTAAATTATACGTAAAAGTAGGAGTTTTGAATAGTATATAAACAGAATAAATAGTTACAAATTCAAGTCTTTGTGAGAAAATGCCTAAAAACAAGCGATATCATGTATTTCTTGAGAATGAACTATATGAACTGCCCTACATCCAACAGTCGATTTCTCACTATCTTCAAAAATAATACAAACTAAAAAGCCGTTGCTAGAAATCGTGTATTCCACGACCTCCAGCAACGGCTTCCGCTACTTTGATAAAGTGACCTATTTAGGCCGTACATCTTCTAACACAGCAAAGCCATCACGAACTTTTATATCTGCGAGCAATTGACCTTTGCGTGATAAATCCTCTAACTGCATTCCCGTATTCTCAGCTACATAGAAACGATCGGGAAGGAAGTTTGCGAAATACATTTGATTTTCATCGATACTGTGTTCGCCGTAATAATACATATCTCCTTTTAAAAATAGACCGTCACTTGGTTTCTTATGTGTAACGGTCTTCAACCCGTATAAATTTCCTTCATCTTGTTCTAAAACGGCATATACCGTCAATTTACCAGTATCATGTTTGGAGAATTCTTTAATAAGCGCCGGATCAAGTCTTTCTTTGGAGAATTCTTCAATCGCAAATTGGAGACTAACATAATCACCATAAAGAATGTCGCGCGGATCGACAGGTACTGTTTCCAATGTGATGGTTTTACCTGTATTCATTGTATATAAAGGCTTCCAAGTCATCGCTAGGAGAAGGATAATTGGGACTATTAAAGCAACAAGAAATAGATTCCGTTTATTCTTCATGACGTTTCACCGTCTCTCGTCTTGATTTTTCAAACCAGAATCCAAAGCCAATCAACAGCAAACCGCCTACGATGAAAAATAATGACTTTGGCATGAAGTCATATGTGATATCCGTGTAATAACGGTAGATTAACGCACACGTGATCAAAATAGCAGGTAAACTGTCTTTCTTTAGAAGATAAATCAATAAGATAATGAATACAGCGGTGAAGATATAAGGTACAGCATCACCAAATCGTAAATCATTCCATATGAACGGGAAAGTCAGCATAATACCCGTAATTCCAAATAGTACGGAACCCGTCCAAGAGGACTCTGTACGATAATGTTGAAAAGGTGCGAGTGCAAGAAGTACGCCTAATACAAAGACAATCAATACGGAAATCCATTCCTCAATATGGAAGAATTCTAGCATATTGACGATAAAAGCCGCACTAAGCAATACATTCATAACAAACAATGAGCTTTTTCTTCCGAATCGTGTTTCATTCATCCAAAATAGTAGAGGAATCAATAGTAGCAACCAGAAAGGACCAAAGCTTCCAACTTCATAGGCAGAGAAAGCACTAAAACTGTAGATAATAAAAAATGCACTTGCAAACACAGCGAGCAATTGATCTTTTAAATAATAGGCAAGTGGCAAGATTCCGATACCCCATAATAGGAAATCTGTATATACGGTATGTTGTAAATGAAAGCTCTGACCAATTAGAAATATCCCGGCTCCAAAAATGGCAGCTCCTATATAATACATACTGCGGGACGTTCTTTCGTAATTGCTTTCAAGCTTGTATCCTGCGATGTATGCCAAGATCATGCCAACGACAATTAATCCAAACTTAAAGAAAGGCGTTAGTCCAGCCCAGTTACCTGCGATAAAACTCAGTATGCCTATCCCCACTAATATAGCCCCAAAAGCCAGCAAGATTCTCACGAAATTAGTGCCACCCTTAGATTCATATAGCGAGAGCATTTCGTTGACATCTGCTTCTTTCATTTTGCCTTGCTGTTGTAGAAAAGAAAACTCTTGTTGCAAGAAAGTGAATTGTTGCTTACTAACTGTTCTTTTCATACTAATTCCCTCCTTTCGTAATAGTTACTAAGTAGACTGATTAATACATTATATGTTACAGAATATCAAGGATGAAAATATCCTAACAGGAATTATCTAGTTAAATATAGTATCTCGTATATTTTCTAAAAATACAATAAATACTAGAAAGATACATATTTCTCCTTTAATTTCCTATTGACATTCATTTGAGAACGATTATCATTGATAACAGAAAACTAAACTTTGGGAAGTAGGAATAAATATGAAACAAAAAATAGTAACAGCTTTCGTTTTAACAACAGGAATTTTACTATCAGGTTGTGGAGCAGCTGAAGAATCTACGGGAAAAGCACCAGCAGCAACTGAAGAAGTCGACTTAACTGTTGAAACAGATGCGTATAAAGAGTTTGCGCTTGAACAAATGGATGAATTCGTTATGGGCACAGAAAAATTCGTCACAGCTGTTAAAGCGGGAGATATAGAAGAAGCAAAGAAAATCTATCCTCTTGCTAGAATGTATTTTGAACGCTCTGAACCGATTGCAGAAAGCTTTGGAGACTTAGATCCACGAATCGATGCACGCCTTGCAGATGTTCAAGAAGAGGGGCAAGGAGAAGAAGAATGGTCTGGCTATCATAAAATCGAGTACGGTCTATGGGTGGAGAATACAACCGAAGGGTACGCAGATGTTGCGGATCAATTACTTAAGGATGCAAAGGAACTGCGTGCACGAGTAGAAACAGTTGAAGTATCACCTGACTTGATGATCACGGGAGCAGTCGATTTACTGAATGAAGTTTCTACTTCTAAAATAACTGGTGAAGAAGAAATTTATTCTCACACCGATCTATATGATTTTAAAGCTAATATTGAAGGTGCAGAAAAAATTTATGAAATTCTAAAGGATAAGATGGCAGAGAAAGATCAGCAACTAGTCGATGAACTTGAAACGAAATTCCGAACAATTAATAGTCTACTTGCTGAATATGAAGATGGAAATGGCGGCTATATATCGTATGAAGAATTAACAAAAGAAGATACAAAATCGCTTTCAGAAGCGGTAAATCAATTAGGTGAACCATTAAGTATGATGGGCATCGTAACGGAGTGATACCATGACGGACCAAACGGAAGAGAAATTCTATGAAAAGAAAATTTCACGTCGTCAAATGCTGAAGTATACAGGAGCAGGTGCAGCGGGTGTAGCGATCGGAGCATCAGGTCTTGGCAGTGTTCTCAAAGTATTCGGAATGGTAGAGGAAGAAGATAATCCACTCTCAAAAAACAAGATTAATTTCTATGGAAAGCACCAATCCGGAATTGCGACTGAATGCCAAGGTTATGTATATTTTGCTTCGTTAAATGTCTTGGTACATTCACAACAAGAATTAATGGATCTATTTAAAACGTGGACTCCCATTGCTGTTCGCATGATGAATGGTGAACAGATTGATGGTCAGACTTCTAATATGCTCATTCCGGCAAAAGATACAGGAGAAGCAGTCGGATTGGATGCTTCCAATTTAACGTTGACGTTTGGTGTAGGTCCGTCACTATTTGAAAAAGAATCTATAGGCTTAGCATCAAAAAAGCCTTCTGAACTGAAAGATTTGCCGCACTTCCCGAAAGATCAACTAGATCCAACTTATACGGGTGGAGATATTTGTATTCAAGCCTGTGCAGATGATCCGCAAGTTGCGTTCCATGCAGTTCGAAACTTAGTGCGTATAGCTTCAGGGAAAGTGTCATTAAAATGGACACAAGCAGGTTTTAATTCCTATCCAATGAAAGGGAAGAAAAAAGAAACACCAAGAAATTTATTTGCATTTAAAGATGGTTCAGTTAATCCTAATGGATCTAAAGAAGCTGAAATGAATGAAGTCGCTTGGATAGATGCTGGTCAATCAAAAAGTTGGATGACCAATGGTACGTACATGGCTGTCCGTCGAGTTCAGATGCATTTAGAAACATGGGACAGAACAGCTTTGCGGGAACAAGAAGCTACATTTGGCCGTCATCGTGATACGGGAGCGCCAATAGGTAAAGAAAAAGAAACGGACGAAGTAGACTTGGATGAAAAAGATGCAAATGGTGAGTATGTTATCTCCCAAACTTCCCATGTGCGGTTGGCTAAGAAATCCAAAAAGAAAATTTTACGTCGATCATTCTCCTATAGTTCGGGCGTTATGGATTCAACAGGTACATTTGATGCAGGTTTATTGTTCATCTCGTTCCAAAAAGATCCCGAACAATTTATCGCAATCCAAAATAGTTTTGGTCGTGAAGATAAATTAAATGAATATATTACTCATCGCGGCAGTGCGCTATTCGCCTGCTTCCCTGGGATTCAAAAGGGAGGCTTTATCGGTGACTCACTCTTCTCAATTATATAAATGGATTGCAGTTATGTTAATCGTTCTATTCATGCCAATCCGTCAAGCGTTCGCTGAAACGGAAACAAATTATAGTGACCTCTATATTTCCATTAGTGATTCGATTATGCAAACTAAGAAATCGAACGATGCAGAAGCACTGACATCTTTACGAGAATTCGAAACGATTTGGCAACAACAGAATCTGGAGAGTTCGCGGTACACGAAAGAAATCGATAAAACGTTAAAAAAAGCAATACAGGCTGACTCGGAAACACGCGGAGTGTTATTGAGTTCATTATCTAAAGCAGTACATGAATTGGAAATGTCAGAAAATCCAGTTGACGAACAAGCGGAACGTGAGAAGTTTGGAAAAGCGATGGAATCGTCGCTCGCGGACTTGCGATTATCAATTGAGTCGGGTTCACTTGAAGAAATCGAACAAGCCAATCAACAGTTCATTTCTACTTGGACACGCAATGAACGTCCAGTGCGAGAGCAAAGTATTTCAGCGTATGGTGCAATTGAAACGGCTATGGCATTCATGAGAATCACGTTGGCGGAGGAAGAACCTGACCTTAATATGTTGCGGACACAATTTGATGAATTAACTGTCACGGTAGATCAGTTTGTCGAGGGGACGTTGAAAGAGACAGCGACTGAAGACTATTCTTTGACCACATTGATTGCACTGTTAGATGAAAGCTCAGACTTCTTACAAAATGGAGAGCTTGATAACGCGAAGAAATCATTGAGTGAGTTCATTAAAATTTGGCCGAATGTAGAAGGGGAAGTGCGTACGAAAAATGCCTCTCTTTATACAGAGCTTGAAAATGAACTACCTTTGATGATTGGACAATTGTCAAATAGTGGTTATGATCTTAAAAATGCCGATCGTCAGTTACAAAATTTCAAACAACAGATTGCCTTACTGCAAACAAATGATAGTTTCAGTTTTTGGGACTCTGCACTGATTTTATTACGTGAAGGTCTCGAAGCATTGCTGATTATTATGGCACTATTATCATTCTTAACTAGTGCTAATCAACAAGCTATGCGTAAATGGGTGTTTGTTGGAGCAAGTGCTGGCATGATGCTTAGTATGGTAGTAGCGATCATGATGTCCACGGTATTGCAATCTCTCACGATTGGTAATGACCGTGAAATAATGGAAGGTTATGTTGGACTAGTAGCTGCTGCACTAATGATTGGTGTCGGCATTTGGATGCATCAAAAATCTAATATCGCCTCGTGGAATCGATATATATCTAAGCAAATGGGTCAAGCAATTTCAAAAGGTAGTGTATTCGCCATGGCATCGGTCAGTTTCCTTTCTGTATTTAGAGAAGGTGCGGAAACGATTGTCTTCTATGCAGGAATTGCGCCGAAAATGTCTACTCTGGAATTTGTGATGGGGATATTGCTAGCTATTATCATATTGGCGATCGTTGCGGTCGTCTTCATGAAGCTCAGCCATCGTATTCCGATCCATCGCTTCTTTGCAGTAGCGACGATTTTGATCTACGTACTGGCTTTCAAGATTATTGGTGTCAGTCTGCATACGTTGCAGTTGACGAACGTGATCAACACAACGGTACAACCCAGATTGCCGATAATTGACTTAATTGGTTTTTATCCGACCTATGAAACGATTATGGCACAACTCGGTTTACTAATCCTCATCTTAGTAGCTGCCTGGATACGAAGAACAGGTAAGCACACTAACGTAAAACTATCGAATTAACTAAACGAGAATGTCCTAGAAGTTACTTCACTTCAACAGGGCATTCTTTTTTACGTATATCTAAGTTCAAAGTTTATGTTTGATAGATGTAGTAGTTTAACTAGTGAGTACGTAGGGAACACGTCTCTTGCGAAGCACAAATCACTACTCGGAAACTGTCAATTCATTCTATATTAAATACCTACTTGACTAATAGGAATAATCATAATACAATGAAACCATCTTAAAAAAGTTGTCAGTTTAGTCAGATTTTCTACAACATTAAGCCATAATAAAAATACAATAAGAGGTTGCGAGGGTGATGAATATGGCGTTACAAGTATCGAACAGTCCTTTTAGTGAAGAACAAGTAGAATTGCTCAATCGTTTATTACCGAACATTACAGAAACACAGCAAAGTTGGTTGAGTGGTTATTTAACGGCTGTCAGTTCAGCTTCAGTACCATCGGCTGGCGTCGCTGTGTTAGAACGTCCCGCCATCGAAGTTCCGACAGCGATAAAAGAAATAACTGTTCTTTACGGATCACAAACAGGTAACGGACAGGGAATAGCAGAACGAGCAGCTGCCAAGTTAAAAGAACAATCTTTTAATGTAACAATCCAGTCCATGAATGATTTTAAACCAAATAATCTGAAGAAAATTGAAAACCTATTGCTGGTCGTCAGTACACATGGAGAAGGAGATCCACCTGACACAGCTTTACCATTCTTTGAGTTCTTGCATGGTAAACGTGCGCCAAAACTAGATCATCTTCATTATTCTGTATTGGCACTGGGCGATAGCTCGTACGAATTTTTCTGTAAGACAGGTGCTGATTTTGATCAGAAACTAGCCGAACTCGGTGCTATTCAGTTAGCACCGCGTGTAGAGTGTGATTTGGATTATGATGAGCCTGCAGCACAGTGGTTAGCGGCAGTGGAAGTCTCATTGGAAATTCATACGGGCGGCCAATCAGCGGCAGCTAGTGTAGAAGTTGAAGCTTCATCCTCCACTCAGTACTCACGCACAAATCCATTTAAAGCAGAAGTACTTGAAAATATTAACCTAAACGGTCGAGGTTCAAATAAAGAGACGCGTCATATAGAAATTTCATTGGAAGGTTCTGGATTGACATATAAACCAGGAGATAGTGTAGGGATTTTTCCAACAAATAATTCCGACTTAGTCGATAAGATTATTAGGCTAGGTAATTGGAATGCAGAAGAAACGGTTGAAATCAACTCGCAAGGAGAACGCCGTGCTTTACGTATTGCTTTACTGAATCACTTAGAGATTACCGTAGTAACTAAACCGCTACTTGAAAAACTATCTACTTACTCCAAGTCGGAAGAGTTGAAACGAATTGTAAATAAAGAAAATGCGGATGAACTACGTGCGTATGTTGATGGACGGGATGTATACGATGCATTAACGGACTTCGGACCAGTAGAAGCTTCAGAACAACAACTGGTGGGGATTCTTCGTAAATTGCCCGCGAGATTATATTCAATTGCTAGTAGCCTAGAAGCGAATCCTGAAGAAGTCCATCTGACAATTGGTGTTGTTCGTTACGAAGCGCATGGCCGCGATAGACAAGGCGTTTGCTCTATCCAATGTGCAGAAAACCTTGAACCGGGAGATACATTACCCATCTATATTCATAAAAATGATAATTTCCGTTTGCCTGCTAATTTGGAAACACCCATCATTATGATAGGGCCAGGGACGGGTATCGCGCCATTCCGTTCATTCATTGAAGAACGTAGTGAAACAGGAGCGGAAGGAAAGTCTTGGTTGTTCTTTGGAGATCAGCATTATGTGACCGATTTTTATTATCAGACTGAGTGGCAAAATTACGTGAAGGATGGCATGTTAACACGTCTCGATGTAGCTTTTTCACGTGATACGGATGAAAAAGTATATGTGCAGCATCGTATGAAACAAGCGAGTCGAGAACTGTATCAATGGATTGAAGAAGGTGCAGTGATTTATGTATGCGGTGATGAACAGAACATGGCAAAAGACGTCCACGCGACTTTGCTGGAAATCCTTCAGCAAGAAGGCGATAAATCACTTGAAGAAGCCGAACAATTCATAACACAGTTAGTTCAAGAAAAACGCTATCAGAGAGACGTCTATTAAGTAATTTGAAGGGGAGTGGAAGCGTGTCTTCAACAACAAAACCGATCCATATACAAGATGGAGCACCGAGTGATGTAGAAGAAATTAAAATTGAAAGTGATTACTTGCGAGGAAATCTCATTGAAACGATGAATGATTCTATCAGTTCAGGAATTCCAGATGATGATAACCGTCTGATGAAATTCCACGGCAGTTATCTGCAGGATGACCGGGATCTGCGGGTCGAGCGACAGCGTCAAAAGCTAGAGCCAGCCTATCAGTTCATGATCCGCGTGCGGACACCAGCTGGCTTCGCTACGCCAAAACAATGGCTTGTTATGGATAAATTGGCACATAAATATGGTAATGGCACATTAAAATTAACGACACGCCAAGCGTTCCAAATGCACGGTATTTTAAAATGGAATATGAAAAAGAATATCCAGGAAATGAATGATGCATTACTGGATTCCATCGCAGCTTGTGGTGATGTCAACCGAAACGTCATGTGCAGCCCAAATCCGAATCAGTCATCGGTTCACACGGAAGTCTATGAGTGGTCGAAGCGATTAAGCTTAGACTTATTGCCACAAACAACGGCTTATCATGAAATTTGGTTGGATGAGGAAAAGGTTGTGGATACGGCAGGGGAAGAGGTGGAACCTATATATGGTGCTACGTACTTACCGAGAAAGTTCAAGATTGGTATTGCAGTTCCTCCAATGAATGATATCGATGTATTCTCCCAAGATATTGGATTGATTGCTATAGTAGAAGACGAAAAACTAGTCGGTTTTAACGTGGCAGTTGGTGGCGGTATGGGAATGGCCCATGGCGACGAGCAGACCTATCCTCAGTTAGGTCGTCTAATTGGCTTCATACCTGCAGATCAAGTGGTAGAAGTAGCGAAGCATTTGATGATGATCCAACGTGATAACGGAAATCGCTCTGTACGAAAGTATGCGCGATTCAAGTACACGATTGATTCTCGTGGACTTGATTGGTTAATTGAAGAACTTCATAGTCGTCTTGGCTGGGAATTAGAAGAATCACGCCCTTATCACTTCGATCATAATGGCGATCGCTATGGTTGGATACCAGCTGAAAATGAACACTGGAATTATACATTCTTCATTGAAAACGGTCGCGTGCGTGATACGGAAAACTATAAACTGATGACCGCACTTCGTGAAATTGCAGAAATCCACACAGGTGATTTCCGTTTGAGTCCGAATCAAAACTTAGTATTAGGTGATGTAGCGGCTTCAAATAAAGAGAATATAGAAGAAATCATTGCGAAGTATGGATTAGAGTCATCAGCTGAGCAGTCAGCATTACGTAGAAACTCCATGGCATGTGTGTCGCTGCCGACATGTGGGTTGGCGATGGCAGAAGCAGAGCGATATCTACCTTCATTGATCACGAAAATCGAAGGCTTGTTAGATGAAGCAGGGCTTGGAGATGAAGAAATCGTGACGCGTATGACGGGTTGTCCAAATGGCTGTGCACGTCCAGCGATTGCAGAGCTCGGATTCATTGGTAAAGGACCAGGCAAGTATAATATGTACTTAGGTGGCGGTTTTTCGGGGCAACGCCTGAGTAAGATCTACCGTGAGAATATTGGTGAAGAAGAGATATTAGGTGAATTAGGACCTATATTAAAGCGTTATGCGAAAGAACGCAATGATGGGGAACACTTTGGTGACTTTGTAATTCGTGCTGGCATTGTGGAAGAAACTACCGACGGAACGAATTTCCATACGGTGTGATTAAATAAGTAGGGCAGCTAGGGTGAAAACTAGCTGTTTTTTTATGTAATGAAATATTGTGTAGAAGTGAATTGTACATATATGGTTGATTAAGGAGAGAGTTTAGAATTCTTGTTCTCGATAAACGATTTTATGTAATATTGCATTTAGTAAGATGGTTATCGATATTATTATTATGGTGCTGTGCTGGCATTGTTATGGGTGCTGTAATATTAGGTAATTTGGGTATTAACGGTATTGAGGTACCTTTAAAATAGATGGGCTACTAGTAACCAATTCATAATTTACCCCATACGATAAGAATGAAAATATATATAAGGGGGACAATTGTGTACTATTTAGGGAACAGTATATATCAAGGATACGATCCAGAAGCATTACAAAAGTCATTAGCATTGATGTTTGAGGCGGTTCAAGGAGAAAAGGAAGACCGGCTTTTTTATGAGTACTTAATATCTGTTGCTCCCACACAGGATGATAAAGAAATAATTTCATCCATTCGAGATGATGAGATTAGACATAATTTAATGTTTAAGAAAATGTATAAAGATTTTACTGGTCAAGAAGTAATGGACGTAACTGCAGAGGATTTTAAGAAACCAGCTTCCTATATAGAAGGAATTCAGCAAGCCCTTTTTGGCGAGTTAAAAGCAGTAGAAAAGTATAGAGAAATACGAAAAGGTCTACCGGATCGTCAAAATCGAGACATAGTATTTGATATATTAACTGATGAACTTAAGCATGCCGCAAAGTACAATTTTCTTTACACTGAAAATCGTACGAATAGTCATGTGCAAAATGAATCAAATATAGAAAAAACTCCTGACGATTGGATTAGGTACACAGAGTTTTTAGTCGAAGAAGCACAAGAAGATGTGAAAAGGGGTATCAATTTAACACATGTTTTTCAAGAGTTTATCTTGATGGGGGTACTTGTGGGCAAAGGGTATTCTCCTAAGCAAGCGTATGAAACTGTGGAATCTTGGGAGCGAACAGGAGAATCTCAATTGTTACAGGAGAGTAAGAAAATTCCATGAAATTTCTTCTTGGAAAACGAACGACCATGTATGCTTAGTTGAAGAACCGGCTACCTTTACATGGTAGCTATTTCATATTTAGTAATACTTCTGTGAACACTTTTAAGTTATTAATTTTATAGATCTATTTGCGGGGTTCAGCTATCGGGCGGGTTTGCGTAACATGATTTATTTGTAATTACTAAGTTAATCTTCGCTACAGCAGGTGATTTTGGGAGGATCAGTGGTTCACCGCCCGCCCATAGCACACGCGTCCGGCTGCAACACAGATTAACGAGTTTAAACCACTATCCCATCTAAGGGTGCGTTTGGACATAAGAAATCCAAAGGAGGCTGAGACATAACTATCTCACCGCGTTTCCCTGCACTCCGAAAGGCACGCTTTCCGAGGGGCGTGGCTTGAGCCGCTTCCTTCGCTTTGCTACGTCCAGGGTCTCAAGACGCACGCTGATCCCTCAGGAGTCGGC